>JAVWGW010000078.1:0-7466 GCA_036640375.1 Raoultibacter sp.
GTTACCGGCATCGCAGACACCTTCGCCGTGCGTTTTCTTACCGGTCCTGCCACCTTTGAACTGCCCGCCTACGATGCGGGCACCGTTTCGGTATTTGCCGCCAACGATGTTGTGTCGGGCGTGACCGAGCAGGGCCTTGCCTACCCTTTAGACGATGCGACGCTGAGCAATCGTTCGTCGCTGGGGCTGTCCAACGAACTGGTGGGCAAGGCCGCAAGCGTTTCGGTGCAAAAGGGCACGATTTCCGTGTTCTACCCGCTGGGTCTTTAATTTTCTGAGGCGCCCGTCCCCTAAGGGTGCCTGCCGGCTGTGCCTACACCCTTTTCCCCGCTTGAAAACAGGGTGGTAGAAGCCACGCCTATTCAAGGCAACCAGGTGAGGGCACGGGAAGGCGACTGAAAAAGGGGGACGCTTAGCGTGGGGGCTGCGGGTTCATGAACTTAGCGGCAAGTTGTTGGTCGGATTCTTCGCGCGTTACGGGGCGCGAGTAAAGGAAGCCCTGGGCAATCACCTGCGGGTTCATCGCGTGCAGCATGGCTGCTTGGTCGGGCGTCTCAACGCCTTCAGCAACGATGGTGACTCCCATTTTTTCTGCAATACCGATAATGCCTTCAAGGATAATTTTGCTTTTCGATGCGTTGGCGCTGTCCGTCAGAAAAGAGCTGTCGAGTTTGAGAACATCGATGGGAAGGTCTTGCAGTGTTCCCAAGGAAGAATACCCTTTACCGAAGTCGTCGATTGCAATGCGGAAGCCTGCCTTTTTAAGGCGTGTGCAGATGGTTTCTGCCCGCTTAAAATCTTCCATAACGATGTTTTCCGTCAATTCAAGTTCAAGATGATCGACCGGCACCCGGTAGCGATGTACGAGGGCTTCAAGCGTTTCGGGGAACTGGTCGTTTTGCAGATGAAGGCGAGAGAAGTTGCAGGCTATAAGCGGGATGGGCAGGCCGGCATCGAGGCATTCGCGTATGCGGCGGCAGGCAAGCTCAAACATGTACAGGTCAATTTGCGTGATAAAGCCATTTTTTTCGAAGAGGGGGATAAACTCGTTGGGTGCTCTTAAGCCTTTTTCGGCAGATACCCAGCGAACCAGCGCTTCAAAGCCGATGATTTCTCCGCTGCCAATGTGCACCTTTGGTTGGTAGTAGGCGACGAATTCGCCCCGTTCAAGGGCGGCAACCGCTTCGGTTTGCAAGGCGCGCTCGGCAATATCGCGCTCGCGCATATCCTCGGAGTAAAGCGCTGCGGTGCTGCACGAAGATTCCCCGATGCTTTCGCGGGCATAGCGTGCGCAATCGATAAATTCGGAGATAAGCTGTTCCGTTTTTGTCGTGTGTGCGGATATAACGCCTACGCCGCCGCGCAAAAGTACCTGGTATTTGTGGTTTTTGAGAAGCTCCAGATTGTTGAAGTGTTCGTCGAAAAGTTTGAAACGGGTCATAAAGGCATCAAACGAATCCCACTGAATCAGCACGACAAACTGATCTGCAGATACGCGCGCAAAGCACTCATCTTCGGCAATAAAGGCATGCAAAAGGTCACCAAGGGCGATAAGAAGACGGTCGCCTTCGGCAAATCCAAAGGCCGCATTGAAGCTTTTGAAACGATTGATGTCAACGTATAAGATGGCATGTTTTCGTGTGCTGTCCTGCTCAATGATGGTGCTTGCTCGATCCTGGAATTTTGCAAAACTCCAACCCCCGGTAAGCGGATCTTTGTTCACCAGTTGCGCGATCTGCTGCTTGTTGCGTATTTTGCTGTGGAAAATATAGGCCATCGTTGCCAGGGAGCCCAACGCAAGAACGAGGATTCCCAGGATAATTTGCAAAGGGTACTGCCGCAAAATATCAAGGGGGCTGGTCGGATGGCTGTTAAGGGTGCTTTTGGTTATCCACTGGGTCATGGTTGCGTCGGCAGTAAACTGAACGCATTTGTCGAGTATGCTTACCAACAGGGGATCGCTGTTGGGCGCAACGCCAATAGCCATTGAGTTCATGTAATCCGAAAGCGTCAGAATGCTAAGCGCATTGTATTGCGGTTCTGCCAAAAGATAGTTTGCCACATTGATATCGGCATAGGCGATATCGGCCTTGTTTTCGCTTACGGCATCGAAGCAAAGCTTGGGGGTGGGGTAATAGGTGACTTCAAGCGACGGATCATCTTTGACGATTTCCTCAGAAAGAGAAAACCCTTGAGGTAAGGCTACGCGATTGCCCCCCGACGCATTTCTTGTGACCATAGCCATGGGGTCGTATAAGTAAAGGCCCGTTTTAGGAATCTTGTTTTCGGCGTCTTCAAGTGCGGGGTCGATGGCGTAGGTCACATCGACTTCGCCGGACAAAGTCATATTGACTGCCTTTTGCTGACTATCGACAGGGACAAACTCGAATTCCAACCCGGTGATGCGGGTGATGTCAGCAAAAAGTTCTGCCGCTATGCCCGTGAAGTTTCCCGTGCTGGGATCCCTGTAGGAAAGCGGTGTGCGAAACGAGGTGTAGGCCACGCGAAGCTTGGGGGCGGTTTCGAGGTAGCGATACTCTTCGCGCGTAAACACGGGGTCTTGCGCGGTGTTGACGCCAAAATATTTTTCGTACAGCGTTGAAAAATAGTCGGGGTTGCGAAACTTGATAAGGCTTATTGCCTGGTCGAGTTCTTCTAGTAGCGCTGGTTGATTTTTCGCGAGAGCCACATGGACGGGTTCGGGCGAAAAGCGCTCCACCGTTTTCAGATTGGCAACATGCCCCAAATCGGAAACGGCGATGGCGTCGAGGGAGGCATTTTTGAGGGATGTTATCAGTTCATCGGTATTTTTGAAGTAAACAAGAAAAACGGCTATCTGGTGTTCTTGGCAATACTGCGCAAAAGATGCGGCGTCCTGGCTGCCTTCAATAATACCTACGGTCATTCCCCTGAAAGCTTCGAAGTCTTCATAGGCAAAGCGGTCATCGTCGATGCGCACGTTAATCGTGGTATATATTTCGGCCACAGAAGATTGCGAAAGCAGCAGGGAATTTTCTCGCTGCGCCGTGTAGCGAACGGAAGGCAGAAGATCGACTTCCCCCCGCTCGAGGGCTGCAGAGGCTGCCATCCACGAATCGAACGCTACATATTCATAGCGCCAGTTTGCCTTGAGGGCAATCGTATCAAGATAGTCGATGTTGTAGCCACCATACAATCCGTCTTGGGAAGACGCCATGTAATTGCCGTCGGGGAAAACAGCCACGCGAACTGTTGTTTGTTCGGCGTTATCGGCGGCGACTGCATTTGGTGTGATGGCTGTTTCGGCGTATGCCGAAAAAGGGGCAGAGGTCAGGGCCAGGGCAAGAGCTAGACATAAGAGGCACGCCACAGTGCGCCGGGTGCGCCCGTGCTTTTTCTTGAGAGGTGTCAAAAATTGGCTTATGAGCACTTCCTTCCGAAACGATTCCCCGTGACATTCTGCTTTACCTAGTATAGCTGCTTAAACGCATTGTGGGGTAAAGTGGGCTGGGTGTTGTCGGATTGGTTTTCTAAAGCGTTGCGGCTATCTGAAGAGGAAAAAGAGGCGGAGTTGTGCTCGGTATACGGTTCCGCTTGAGTGGTCGGCGGTTTTCCCACATTGACCAGGTTATCTTCGTTATATAGAATGGAGCTATGCAATGAGGTGAAATTCGGGGTTTCCGGGTTGCCCTCTTCGTAAAGGAGAAAGGTGGGGAACATGAGTGCAGTTGAAAATCAAGCGTTTCGCAAGGCAGATCTTTTGAAGAAGCTTGAAGAGAAAGGTGTGCGAGGGTTTAGAGCAGAGCTTGACGAGGCTGGCTGGCAAGAAGATACGGTCGCGTTTTCCGATTTGGACGAGCTGCTCGATTTTGCTGTTGCCGCAGGCGGGGGCGTTGTTACCTATGATGTCACCTTCTTCCCTGTTGCCGATGAAGCCGAAATTACCAAACAACTTGGTGAAGTAAGCGAAGTACTCGATATCCAACCCGAGGTAGTGCGCGAAACATGCCGCGAAGAAATCAAGGAGTACCTGGCCTTGGATGCCAAGCGCAACGTTGATATGCCGGTTCACAATCTGGTTGAAGCCTATGCTGGCGGCACGCGTTTCGTGTGGTTTGGCATGAACGAGTATCCGAAGCTGAAAAACTACATCTTCGCGAAGCTTGACCGCAACGATGCCAAGACCAAAAAGGCGCTGCTGACACGCATTCGTCGCGCACAGGCCAACTGGATGGTAGAAGATCGCAAGATGACCATGCGCTAAAAAGCGCCGCGGTTTTTTGCTTGCAAAATACCTGCCGCACGTATAACGCCCGGCCCCCGCGAATAGGGAGCCGGGCGTTTGTGCGTGTTGAGAGTGTGTTTACGCTGCATGATTTCTCCACCTTTAGGAAAACGAAATTTGACACCAGCGCCGTTCAGGGGGGATTTTGTCGGGTTGCGCTTTCTTTTTCGCGGGGCTGTGCACGTGGCTTATAATCGTTGATGCACTTGACAACTACAGAGCAGGGGAGCTTGCGCGCATAGGCAGGCTGAGAGGAAACGGAAGCGTTTCGACCCTAAACCTGATATGGGTAATGCCAACGAAGGGAGTTTTGCTATGACGCAAATCGATGCGGCACGTGCCGGGGTCATCACACCGGAAATGAAAACGGTCGCCGCCAAAGAATTCAAAACTGAAGAGGAAATTCGCGCGGGGGTGGCGTGTGGGCGCATTGCGATTCCTGCCAACATCAACCACCTGTCCTTGGATGCCGAAGGGGTCGGCGGCGGTCTGCGCACCAAGGTCAACGTCAACTTGGGCATTTCGGGGGACTTGATCGACAGGGATGCCGAGTTTAAAAAGGTCGAGGTTGCCCTTGAGCTGGGTGCCGAAGGCATCATGGATTTGAGCAACCACGGCAAAACGCAGGAATTTCGCCAGATGCTCATCGAGAAATCGACGGCCATGATCGGCACGGTGCCGATGTATGACGCGATAGGGTATTTGGAAAAGCCCCTGGTCGACATCACCGTGGAAGACTTTCTTGATGTTGTGCGCGTGCACGCGCGCGATGGCGTTGACTTTGTGACAATCCATGCGGGCATGAACCGTCGCGTCATCGAATCGTTTAAGGAAACAGGGCGCCTGACCAACATCGTCAGCCGTGGCGGGTCGCTCATTTTTGCTTGGATGGAAGCGACGGGCAACGAAAACCCCTTCTACGAATTCTACGACGAAGTGCTTGCCATCCTGCATGAATACGATGTGACGATCAGCATCGGCGATGCCATGCGGCCAGGATCCACCTTCGATGCCACCGATGCCGCGCAAATTTCCGAGCTGGTGGAAATGGGCAAGTTGACCACGCGTGCTTGGGCTGCGGGCGTGCAGGTTATGGTGGAAGGCCCCGGGCACATGGCGCTCGATGAAATTGCCGCGAACATAAAGCTGCAAAAACGCCTGTGCCACGACGCACCGTTTTATGTGCTGGGTCCTTTGGTGTGCGACAGCGCGCCGGGCTACGATCACATCACGGCGGCCATCGGCGGCGCTATTGCCGCCAGCGCCGGCGCGGATTTTTTGTGCTACGTCACCCCGGCTGAGCACCTGCGCTTGCCCGATGTTGCCGATGTGCGCGAAGGTTTGGTTGCGACCAAGATTGCGGCGCATGCGGCCGATGTTGCCAAGGGCGTGCCCCATGCGCGCGATGTTGACAACAAGATGAGCGATGCGCGCCGCCGCTTTGATTGGGATGCGATGTTTGATTTGGCGATCGATCCAGTCAAGCCGCGGGAATACTTCGAAAGCGCACCTCCTTCGACGGAGGGCACGTGCACGATGTGCGGTAAAATGTGTGCTATGCGCACGGTCAACACGATTATGGATGGCCTCGTAATAGATTTGGATGCCGAATAGACTTATAGGGAGAAAACTATGAATGAAACGATGGAAAAAGTAGCGGAGGCGGTGCGCACAACAACGCCGCTGGTGCATAGCATCACCAACTATGTAACCGTCAACGATTGCGCCAACGCGCTGCTAGCCTGTGGTGCCAGTCCCATCATGAGCGATGAGCCCAAAGATGTAATCGACATCACCAGCATCTGTGGGGCGCTTGTACTCAATATCGGCACGCTCAACAAGCGCAGCATCAAGGGCATGTTCGCGGCGGGCACGCGTGCCGGCGAATTAGGGCATCCCATCGTGCTTGATCCGGTGGGGGCGGGGGCTTCAAGCTTGCGCACCCGCACGGCGGCCGATCTGCTTGATCGGCTGGCGGTAACGGTGGTGCGCGGCAACATGTCTGAAATAAAGGCGCTTGCCACAGGTGCCACACGCACCCGTGGCGTGGATGTGTGCCCCGCCGATGCGGTGGTGCCCGAAAACCTTGCGGCGGCTGCGGCATTTGCGCGGGAGTTTGCGGCGCAGGCGGGCGCGGTGGTGGCCATTACGGGGGCGATTGACATAGTTGCCACAGCGAACACGGCTTACGCTATTTATAACGGGTCGCCCTGGCAGGGCAAAATTACCGGGGCCGGCTGCATGCTTTCGGCTTTGTGTGGCGCGTATGGGGCGGCGCAGCCCGCGTTACCGTTGGAAGCAACGCTTGCGGCGGTGTGCCTGATGGGCTTGGCGGGTCAGGTGGCCGAAGAGCGCATGCGACCCGGCGATGGGGTGGGCAGCTTCAGGATGTATCTGCTCGACGCGCTGACCACCATCGACCCGCACACCTTAGCGCAGGGCGCGCGTTGCGAAAGGCTTGCCTGATGGATGTGCGCGGGGCAATGGCGCTGTATGCGGTAACCGACCGCTCATGGCTGCGCGGGCGCACGCTGCCGGCGTGCGTGGCTGACGCCCTGGCAGGGGGTGCCACGTGTGTGCAGTTGCGCGAAAAGCACGCTTCGTTTGAAGAAGCCTGCACGATGGCGCACGCAATACTTCCGCTGTGCCGCGCGGCGGGCGTGCCGCTTATCATTAACGACAACGTGGAAGTTGCGCGCGCTGTCGGAGCCGATGGCGTGCATGTGGGGCAATCGGATGTGGCCTGTGCGGCAGCGCGCGCGGCGCTTGGCCCCCGCGCGATCGTGGGCGTTTCGGTGCAGACGCTGCCCCAGGCGCGCGCGGCCTGTGCGGCGGGGGCGGATTACCTGGGCGTGGGCGCGGTGTTTCCTACGTCCACTAAATCCGACGCGCTGGCCGTATCCCCCTCTGAGCTTGCGGCTATTTGTGCGGCGCTCAGCATTCCCGTTGTGGCTATCGGCGGTGTAAGCGCGCACACGATCGGGCAGCTGCGGGGTACGGGAATCGCCGGTGCCGCCGTGGTTTCGGCTTTGTTTGCGGCCGACGACATTGAAGCGGCCGCGCGCGAGCTTGCTGCTCGTATTCGCGCTATCATAGAACCATAACGAAAAAGGGAAGGGGTCGCCATGAAGGCAGTACTCAGTATCGCGGGATCGGATTCAAGTGGTGGTGCGGGCATCCAGGCCGACATCAAAACGATCGC
>JAVWGW010000079.1:0-7445 GCA_036640375.1 Raoultibacter sp.
CCTTCGGCCAGCTCGGTCATCTCTCCGCGTATCGATTCTGCCAACCCCCCAGAAACAAACCCGGGGCAATGGGCAGCGAAGATGTAGTATAGCGCAGCTGCTTTCCCCCCACAAGCACCCATTGCCCCGAACCCAGAGAAAGCCCAAAAAAAGACCCGCCGAAGCGAGTCTTTTCGTACATCCTATGAAACCGACTGCTATTTATCGGTTTTTGTAGCGTCGCCCTCTTTAGGTTGAGTGGCGGCACCATCGGTAGTCGTGCCCTCAGTGGTAGCACCAGCGTTAGCGCTGCCGTCGGTGGTGCCCTGTGTTGCAGCACCCGCGTTCGGATCAGGTGAAGTGGTGCCTTCTGCCTTTTCAGGAGCAGGATATTTGCTCATGTCAATCTTGTAAGGCACGTTTTCAGGCATAGGCTTAATGTCAATCGAAGCCTTTTCTTTATAATCGGTGTACCAGGTTGAAAATGCCGTCGATTTCTTCGAGGTGTCCAAAAATGTTCTAATTTCGGTCAAAAACGCTTCCGGAATCTGATCGAGGCTGGTCACCGTTTCGGGTGCGGTAAACACTTCAGTGCATTTAATGATGTGAATGCCGTAATCGCTGGTTACCAGGCCGCTAATCTTGCCAACTTCCAAGCCCTTCAGTGCATCGGTGTAGGGGGTCACAAAGCTGTTGAGCGCATCCCAACCCACATCGCCGCCCTTAGCAGCGCTGCCGGAATCTTGGGAAAACTCTTTGGCTGCTGCAGCAAAATCAAGGGTACCCGCATTGATTTTATCCAAGGTCTCTTGTGCCTTAGCATCGTCGCCCGTGGCAAACAAGATGTGGGAAGAACGCTTCGCGCCACTGTAAGCGCTGGCATACATCTGCGCATACTGTATCAATTCTTCATCGGTAGCAGTAGCAGCCTCGGGTACGGCAACCTTTTCGGAAAGCTGCTGTTCTAGCAAACCCGCCTCAACCGATTCACGATAGGCTTCTTCGGTGGTTCCCGCCTTTTTCAGGCCTTCCTGCCAAGCTTCATCGGATTCAAATTTATCTTTCGTTTCCTGAATGGTGCTATCAACCTTACCGGTGTCAAGCTTCACGCCATTTTCCTCGGCGGCCTTTTTTACCAAATCTTGACCAGCGTAGTAATCGATAACCTGTTCACGAACCATTTCTGGGGTCATGCTGTTCTCGGCTAACCACTTGCCCCATGAGTCTTCTTCCATCAGGGAAGAGGAGCTACGGAAATTCTGAATATAGGTGGTTATCGTGTCCTCAGCGATTTCAGTGCCATTTACCGTCGCAGCGACGCCACCGGTAAGGCCCTTATCGTTACCCGCAGTGTTGGCGCAGCCGATAAGGCTGAACGCTAAAGCTCCTGTTACGGTTGCAGCAAAAGCAACCTGGATAAATCTTGATGTTTTCATAAAACCCTTCCTCAAGACAGGTACATAAATCACATGCACGCATGTTTAGCTTCGGCCATTTTCTCATAGTCACGAAGAGCTGCCGCAAGCTGCATAATATGCCCATCTTCGGTACATAACTAGGAAAAGACGGGCTGACCCGCCTTTTCCTTTAGCCGCCTCTTTATAAGGCGCTCAACCCCAGCATTCTTAGTTCTTGTTGCCCTTGCGACGACCCGTGGCGGTCAGCGTGCGTTTGCGCAAGCGGATGCTTTGCGGCGTTACTTCCACCAGTTCGTCATCTTCGATATATTCAAGCGCTTCTTCAAGCGTGAAGGTGATGGGCGGCACAAGTTGGATAGATTTATCCGATGAACTGGTGCGCATGTTGCTCAGCTGCTTGGACTTGGCGATGTTGACCACCATATCGCCTTCCTTCGACGATTCGCCCACCAACATGCCTTCGTAGCATTCTTCGCCCGGGGCAATAAACAGCTTGCCGCGTTCTTGCAAAGCGTCCAGCGCATAAGCGACGCTCTTGTCGGTCGACATTGAAATCAGCGAGCCGTTTTTGCGGCCGCCAAAACCACCGCGGAACGGACCGTATTCAGAAAAGTGGTGGAACATATTGGCTTCACCACGGGTAACGTTAAGCAAACGGGTGCGCAAGCCCATGGTGCCGCGCGTGGGAATCTTGAATACCAGGTGCGTCTGGTCGCCGCGTTGGAACATGTCCTGCATTTCGCCACCGGCACTGCCAAACACTTCAATGACCTTGCCCGCATATTCGCTGGGCACGTCCACGGTTGCCTCTTCGATGGGCTCCAGTTTTTTGCCCTGCGCGTCTTTCTTGATAAGCACGCGCGGACGTCCCACCTGAAATTCGTAGCCTTCGCGGCGCATGGTCTCCATCAATACAGAAAGATGCAAAACGCCACGACCGGCAACTTCCACACCACTTTTATCGTCGAGTTCAGCAATGCGCATCGAAATGTTGCTTTCAGCTTCGCGCAACAGGCGTTCTTTCAGTTGGCGAGCACCCACAATGTCACCTTCGCGGCCCACAAGAGGGCTGGTGGAAGCTTCAAACACAATAGCCATCGTGGGGTCTTCCACCTCGATGGGGTCAAGGCGCACCGGGTTTTCGCGGCTGGTGATCATGTCTCCGATATCGGCATCTTCCACGCCAACAACGGCAATGATGTCGCCTGCGTGCACTTCGGTTTGTTCCTTTTTACCCAGTTCTTCAAACGTGAAAACTTGCTTGATCGCAGTGTTGTAGCGCGTGCCATCATTTTTGATAACAAGCGCCTGTTCACCTTTGTGCATCGTACCTGAAAACAGGCGGCCGACGCCGATACGACCAACAAAGCTGGAGTGATCGACGGTGCAAATTTGCAAGGCAACCGGCCCTGTGGGTTCGCAATCAGGCGCCGGCACGGTGTTCACGATGGTTTCAAGCAACGGAACCATATCGGTGTTGGTATCAGCCAAATCATAGCGCGCATACCCGTTCATAGCACTGGCATAAATGATGGGGAAATCAAGCTGATCATCAACCGCTTCCAGTTCGACCATAAGGTCAAATACCTCATCTACCACCACTTCTGGGCGGGCGCCTGGGCGGTCAATCTTGTTGATGACCAGCACAATTTTCAAACCCAGCGCCAAGGCGTGCTTCAGCACAAAACGCGTCTGAGGCATGGGGCCTTCAAAGGCATCCACAATCAAAAGCGCGCCATCGGCCATGTTGAGCACGCGCTCAACTTCGCCACCGAAATCGGCATGGCCGGGGGTGTCAATAACATTGATCTTCGTGTCGCCAAAGCGCACGGAAATATTTTTGGACAAGATGGTAATGCCGCGTTCGCGCTCTTGGTCATTGGAGTCCAAAACGCGCACTTCCACCTTCTGGTTTTCTCGAAACACGCCCGACGAATACAGAAGGCGATCGACCAAGGTGGTCTTGCCGTGGTCAACGTGGGCAATAATTGCGATGTTGCGGAGATTATTCTGCTTCATGATCTTCTTTCTATCGTTGTATTTACGCGGCTTTTAGGGCAAGCCGTTTGTTACTCATTATCAAGTTGCGCAAGCAACTGCTTTCTTTCTGCTGCCAACGCCCCAAGGTGCTCATCAAGGGTACGCACCGTCGTGTGGGAAGTGATCGCTTGGATGACGCCCCACAATATCGCACCAGTTCCCAAGGCAATCGCGATGGGAATGCGCCGGGCAATAGCGGCAATTAACACTCCAATACCCGCCAGCAGCAAACCGTTGCGGCGTTCGTCGGCAAGCACATCGCGCTGCGCCACCAATTGCGTGCGAGCGGCAGCAATGCCTGCAAGACGTGCTTCCACCTCATTGGCTGGCGAATAAGCACCCGCGCGTGCGCGGCTTGACTGCGTGGTGGTGGCACCTTTACCCGTTGTAAGATAGTCGTAGGCACCCTGCAAGTTTTTAAACTGTTCGGTCGCCCTTACCTGCAATTTCTTATTCGTGGCAAAGCGATCAGGATGCAGAATCTGAACGGTTTCTTTGTACGCCGTCTTGATGTCTGCTTCAGTTGCATCTTCATCCAAGCCTAAGATGCGTAATGCTTCGTCTCTGGTCACTCTACCTCCAATTTATCCGACGTTGTATCTTAGCACGGCAGCCACAATGCGGCACGTAAGCACACGGAAAGTATGAAGGAAGAATGGTGATAGGGTATGCCCGCACAGCACTTGGGTTGCCGGGGTAAAAAGCGAAAGCGGCCGATTCGATAAGAATCAACCGCTTTCTGAAAGTCGAACCCTTGGCGCTGCTTGTGCCACGCAAAGTTCAACCAGTCCTGTTGTGGTGGAGCTTAGGGGGATCGAACCCCTGACCTCAGGCTTGCAAAGCCCGCGCTCTCCCAGCTGAGCTAAAGCCCCACGGAGTAACTTTTTTTCGTCTTTATTAATAAACGCTCCACCGGCAAACTCGGCTCACGGTGGAGCGTTTATCGCAAAGAATGGTGGGCCCAACAAGATTTGAACTTGTGACCTCACGCTTATCAGGCGTGCGCTCTAACCAGCTGAGCTATGGGCCCGAAAAAAAGTGCCCGAACAATATAAAACGAAACTACCACTCGGGTCAAGCCTTTTTTCTGGCTCACAAAGCATTCTACTACAATTTTCGCTATAGTGCCTGGTAAATAATGTTTTTTACTTTATGGGTAAAAAGTAAGGCAGCCCCACACTTTGCGGGTGCGCCCCACTTTCGCCCTGCTTTCCCTTTGCGAGTTTTGCCTTAAAAGGCCTTTTTATCGCCGTATACCGTATAATAAAAGTTAATTTCCGGGCAGATCCCTGTGAAAATATCGTTTGCTGCGGTTGCTTGTGCACTTAAACCAAGGAGGCTTTCGTGATTCCCGTCCATGTACAAACCTTGCTTGTTACCACTCCCCCCGCGCCTTCGGTGCTTGTTTTGCAACCCACACAAGCCGAAGATCCAAGCGGAAATGCGCGCATAATTCCTATTTGGATAGGCATTAACGAAGCAACTCAAATAGGAATCGCCCTTGAAAAAGCACGTTTTGCGCGACCCATGACACACGATTTGCTTCTGGATGCGCTTACCAACCTTGATGCCTGCATCGACCATGTGTTGGTCAACGAAATGAAAGGGGCCACCTTTTATTCCCAACTGGTGTTGCGCCAACACGGACAATTAATTCAGCTTGATGCGCGCCCCAGCGATGCCATCGCGCTGGCACTGCGGCAAAATGCGCCCCTTTATGTGGAAGAAAGCGTGCTAGAAAAAGCATCTTTTCCCTATGTATTCAAAAAACATGCCGATGAAGAAACCGAAGTAAAAGAATTCCGCTCCTTCGTGCAAGGTTTAGCTCCAGAAGATTTTGGCGAATAAAAAAGAGGCCGCAAGGCCTCTTTTTTATTCTAGCAGTGTGCGTCTGGCCGCGAAAAACTATTCGCCTGCCGCGCCACCGTCTGCTGCATCCGTACCCGCTTCATCAATGTCGTCAAAATCTTCGTCCATCAAAGAAAGTTGAGCTTCATCAAGTTCGCTGGGGTCTTCAGTACCGCCGGCTGTTTTTGCACGACGCGGTTTGGTGCCTTCCGATGTAATAGCCACCGCTGTCACCTTGTCTTTTTCCGCCACGTTCATAACGCGCACGCCTTGGGTGGATCGACCCAACTGAGAAATGCCTGATGCGGGTGTGCGCACCACAACACCTTCCTCAGAAATAATCATCACTTCGGCGGTGTCCTTCATAATTTTCATGGCGACTAACAAGCCTTTTTTGTCGGTCATGGCAATGGTAAACACGCCTTGTCCGCCGCGATGATGTTCGGGGTATTCGCTGATAGGCGTCCGTTTGCCATAGCCTTTTTCGGTAATCACAAACAGCGAGGCATCCGGCTTGGCAATTTCCATACCCAGCACACGCACCCCGGGCGGCACCGTCATACCTTTAACGCCCATGGTGTCGCGCCCCATGCCGCGGGCTTCTTTTTCATCCCACATGATCGCTTTGCCGGCCGAAGAAACCATGATAACCTGTTCGCCTTCAGCAACGCGTTTCACGTTAATCAGCTGGTCATCTTCCTTCAAGTTGATAGCAATCAAACCGTCGCGGCGCGTGCGATCATAAAGGCTCATCGACGTTTTTTTCACCATACCGTGTGCGGTGGCAAACATCAGGTATTCGTTTTCGGGGAAATCCTTTGTTGCGATAACGGCCGAAATCGTTTCGCCCTTTTCAAGCGGCAACAGATTGACGATAGCGGTGCCGCGGGCATGACGCGAGGCTTCCGGCAATTCATACACCTTCAAACGATACACTTTACCCGCTGTGCTAAAGAACAACATATAGGCGTGGGTTGAAGCGATGAACAGGTGTTCCACAAAGTCGTTATCCTTCAGATTCACCCCTTGCATCCCTTTACCACCCCGCTTTTGCTGGCGATACGTGGCCACGGGAAGGCGTTTGATATAGCCCGCCTTTGTTACCGTTACCACCATTTCTTCTTCGGCAATCAAATCTTCAACGTTTAAATCTTTAGCTTCGTTGCCCAAACGCGTGCGGCGCGGCGTGTTGTACTTGCGCTTAATTTCAAGCATTTCTTCTTTGATAATTTCATGCACCAAGTTCGTGTCAGCCAAAACGCTCTTATAGTAAGCAATCCGCTCCAATAATTCAGCGATTTCGGCCTTGATTTTGTCGCGCTCCAAGCCGGTCAAACGACGCAGTTTCATTTCCATGATGGCGTCGGTTTGCTTTTTGGAAAGCGCAAATTTTTCCATCAAGCGCGCGGAAGCTTCAGCATCAGTTTGCGAATCACGGATGATACGAATAACTTCGTCGATATTATCCAGGGCAATAATCAAGCCTTCAAGAATATGGGCGCGAGCTTCAGCTTTAGCCAAATCATAGCGTGTACGACGCTCAATGATTTCTTCCTGGTGGGCAATGTAGTAGTGCAGCATTTCCTTTAGCGACAACACGCGCGGCACGCCATCGACCAGCGCCAGCATAATAACACCAAAGCCGGTTTGCAGCTGCGTGTGCTTGTAAAGTTTATTCAGCACCACCTGGGGAATAGCGTTTTGCTTAAGCTCGATGATAATATCGATACCCGTACGGTCTGCGCCGTCGTGGATGTTCGATATTTCGGGCATCTTTTTTTCGCGCACCAATTCCGCCAGCTTTTCAAGCAAGCGCGTGCGGTTGACCTGGTAAGGGATTTCACTCACAACAATGGAGCTTTTGCCGTTCTTCCCTTCCTGAATCGAACACTTTGCACGCACCGATAACGATCCGCGGCCAGTTTCGTAGGCATCAACAATGCCCTTGCGGCCCATGATAATGCCCCCCGTGGGGAAGTCGGGACCAGGCATTACCTTCATCAATTCTTCGGTGGTCACTTCCGGATTATCCATCATCAGGCACGTGGCATCGATGGCTTCCCCTAAGTTATGCGGGGGAATATTGGTGGCCATACCCACAGCAATGCCCGAAGATCCATTAACCAACAAGTTGGGATAACGCGCAGGTAAAACCAACGG
>JAVWGW010000080.1:0-7211 GCA_036640375.1 Raoultibacter sp.
ACACCTTCCACCAAGGCCGCCATTGGCGATCACGATGAAAATATCAGCTTTGAACGTTGTGCCGAGCTCATTGGCGCAAGCGATGCGAAAACCATCAGCGACCTGACGCTGGCCGTGTATACGAAGGCGAGCGAACACGCTGCGGCCCAGGGCATCATCATTGCCGATACGAAGTTCGAGTTTGGGCGTTTGGGCGCCACCACCATTTTGGCCGACGAAGTTTTGACGCCGGATTCTTCTCGCTTTTGGGCGGTTGATGATTACAGCGAAGGGCGCGACCAGCCCAGCTTCGACAAGCAATTTGTGCGCGACTGGCTGGATGCCAATTGGGATCGCCAGGGCACGCCGCCGCGCCTGCCGCAAGATATCATCGACAAGACCAGCGCCAAATATATCCAGGCCTACGAAAAGATTACCGGGAAACCGTTCGTGAAAGCTCACGCATAATCGCCCGCAATGGCCGCCCGTACGCAACAACGCAAGGAGACAAGCATGACCCAGCGCAACCCCATGAACGACCGGTACCAAAGTGACGAAATAAAAGGCCAGACGCGCAAAAGTGCCGCATCTGCCAAGCCAAAAACAAAGGCTGCTTCCAGCGTGCATGTGGAAGAATTGCACCCGCCCAAGAAAAAGGGATTGTTTTCCAAAGCGGCTGCTCCGGCAAAATCTGACGGCAAGAAAAGCAGTTCCTCGGGCAGTGCGGGTTCTTCAGGCGGACGCGTAAAAAGCGAGTATTACAACCCTCCCACGGCGGAATACAAGCGTATGCGCCGCATTTGGTGGGTGCTGCTTGTGGGTGCCATCGCCATGACGGCGGCTTCTTGGGCCTTGCGCTCGCTGCTGCCTTCGGCCGAAACAGTCAGCATGGTCACGCTGGTGCTGGCCTATGCCATGATTATCGGTGCGCTCTATGTCGATTTCAGCAAAATCCGCAAGATTCGTCGCGCGTATCAAAATGAAATGGAATCCAAAAAAACGAAGGCATCCAAGGCAGAAGCGAAGAAGCTTGCCGCCGAAGAAGAAGCTGCCGCCGCACGGGCTGCCGCTGCCGCTGCCAAGAAGGGCGAGAAGAATTCCCTCCTGTCGCGCTTTTCCGGGGGCAAGAACAAAACAGCAAGTGATTCGGCCGAAGCAGTTGTGGCCAGCGCGGCGCAAGCCGATGCTGCTGCCAAGCCAGCTGCTACCACATCAGATACGAGCGAAGAAAAGGGGAAGTAGATGAAACGCTACGACATTTTCGTCACCAACAAAGAAGGCATTTTTGACCCTGCGGGCGAAACATCCAAGAAGGCACTGGCCAATCTGGGCTACACCGGCATTGTTGATGTGAGCATCGGCAAGTTTATCCAGGTCGAAGTCGAAGACAGCGTGCCGCGCGCGCAGGTTGAAGAAATGTGCGAAAAGCTGTTGGCTAATCCCGTCATCGAAGATTACGAAATCAAAGAGTAGGGGATCTTATGAAATTCGGTGTTATCAGGTTCCCCGGCACCAATTGCGAACAGGATGCCGTGCACGCTTTGACCCACATGGGCTATGAGGCCACTTACGTGTGGCATCAAGAATCCAGCTTGGAAGGGTTTGACGCCATCGTGTTGCCGGGCGGTTTTTCCTACGGCGATTATCTGCGCAGTGGCGCTATCGCGCGTTTTTCCCCCGTCATGAACGCCGTGGTGCACTTCGCCGAAGCGGGCAATCCCGTTATCGGCATCTGCAACGGCTTTCAGGTGTTAACCGAAGCACACTTGCTTCCCGGTGCGCTTATTCGCAATGCAAAGCTGAAGTTTTTGTGTCAGACGGTGCATGTGCAGGTGCAAGATTCGGTGTGCCAGTGGCTTGATGCCCCCGCGGGTGCCACCTTTGACATTCCGATTTCGCACCACGACGGCAACTATACCTGCAGCGCCGATGATCTGTGTCGCCTGCAAGAGGGCAACCAGATTGTGCTGCGCTATTGCGATGCTGATGGGCAGGTGCGTCCCGGCAGCGCCCCGAATGGATCGCTTGAAAACATTGCGGGTATTTGCAACGCTGCGGGCAACGTATTTGGTCTGATGCCGCACCCCGAACGCGTGGTTGATGGCGTATCCGGCACCACCCAGGGCCAGGCATTTTTCCAGGCCATCGCCCAGCGGTTTGAATAAAGCTATCGAAAGGCAACCGACATGACTGATATTGCAAAACCGGTATGCGATAACGTGGAAATGCTTGATCCGCAGCTTGCTGCCCAGGTGGCGGGCGAACTGGGCCTGGCTTCCGACGAATACGAAAACGTGGTCAAAACGCAGGGTCGCGTGCCCTCTTTGACCGAACTCTATATTTACTCGCTTATGTGGTCTGAACACTGTTCTTACAAGCACTCCAAAGAACAGCTGCGCAAGTTTTCTAGTGAAGGCGAATGTGTGTTGCAGGGTCCCGGCGAAAACGCGGGCGTTATTTCGGTGGGCGACGGCTGGGCGGTGGCCTTTAAAATGGAAAGCCACAACCATCCTTCCGCCATCGAGCCCTACGAAGGCGCAGCCACCGGTGTGGGCGGCATCATTCGCGACATCTTCACCATGGGCGCGCGCCCCATTGCTTCCATGAACAGTTTGCGTTTCGGCACGCTTGATAAGCCGCGCCAGCGCTATCTGCTTGACGGCGCGGTGGCGGGCATTGGCGGCTACGGCAATTGCCTGGGCGTACCCACCGTGGGTGGCGAAATTTATTTCGATAAGGCGTATGAAGGCAACTGCCTGATCAACGCGTTTTCGTTGGGTATCATGCGCGAAAAAAACCTGACGCGCGCCGTGGGCAGCGGACCGGGCAACCCCGTTGTGCTCATTGGCAATTCAACCGGGCGCGATGGCATCGGTGGCGCCAGTGTTTTGGCCAGCCAAGAATTTGACGAAGCCGCAGAAAACAAGCGTCCCGCCGTGCAGGTGGGCGATCCATTTGAAGAAAAGCTGCTGATCGAAGTGTGCCTTGAGCTGCTTGAACGTGGCAAATTTGTGGCCTTGGGCGATTTGGGCGCAGCGGGTTTGACCAGTTCGGCCAGCGAAATGGCAAGCCGTGGCGGCGTGGGCATCGACATTGATGTGCGCCAGGTGCCGCAGCGCGAAACGGCGATGAAGCCCTTTGAGATTATGGTGTCCGAAAGCCAGGAACGCATGTTGGCCGTTGTGACGCCGCAAGATGTGGCCGATGTGGCCGAAGCCTGCGAGCGCTGGGGCGTGAAGTGTTCGGTTATCGGGCAGATTACCGATACTGGCCGCTTTGTGGTGCGCGACACCGATTTGCCCGAAGGCCACCAAATCGTGGCCGATATGCCCGCCGAACAGTTGGCCGAAGATGCGCCGCTGTATCATCCGGAAAGCCGTCGACCGGCCTATTTGGATGAAGCCGCCGCCTTTGACCCCTACAGCCTGGGGCTTCCGAGTGACCGTGCAGCTTGGTCGCGCAACCTGATTGATCTGCTGGCAAGCCCGAACATCTGCTCGCGTGCATGGGTGTGGCGCCAGTACGACCACCAGGTGCAGGCTTCCACGGCGTTGCTGCCGGGCGGCGATGCAGCGGTGGTGCGCGTGGGCATGCCCGGGCGCGATGACATTAGCCAACGCGGCATTGCGATGACGACGGATTGCAACGGGCGCTATTGTTGGCTTAACCCGGAGCAGGGCGCAAAAATAGCCGTTGCGGAAAGCGTGCGCAACCTGGCCTGCGTGGGGGCAACCCCGGCGGCGGCCACGGATTGCCTGAACTTTGGCAACCCCGAAAAGCCCGAGGTGTTCTACACCTTTGAGCACGCTATCGATGGTATGGCACAGGCCTGCAAGTATTTCGGCATCCCCGTGATTTCCGGCAACGTCAGCTTCTACAACGAAAGCTTTGGCAGCGCCATTTATCCCACGCCTGCAATCGGCACGGTCGGCGTGATGGAAGATTATACGAAATACGCTACCCCCGCGTTCAAACACGAGGGCGACACCATTTTCCTTATTGGCGAAACCGCTGATGAATTGGGTGGCAGCGAATACATCCACGTATTTTACGACGAAAACCGTGGCGCGTGCCCTGCCTGCGATTTAGAGCTGGAACGCGACACGAGCGCGCTGGTGCGCGATGCCGTGCGCGATGGTGTGCTTGCCAGTGCCCACGACATCAGCGAAGGTGGCGCCGCGGTGGCTTTGGCCGAATGCTGCATCGCCGGTGCGCTGGGTGCGGCCGTTGCCTTTGATGACGATTTGCCCGCAGTGGCAAGCCTGTTTGCCGAAACGCAGGCGCGCTTCATCGTCAGCGTTGAAAACCTGCAGGCGCAGCACCTGATCGAGCGCCTGATTGCCGCAGAAGTTCCCTATGCCGTTATCGGTGAAGTTGTAAGTGCTGCCGAAGGCATCACTATCGAAGACAAGATTCAGGTGAGCCTGGGCCAGGCAAGCAGCGCCCATCGTGATGGTTTGGAGATTGCTCAGGCAGGCTAAGCGCCCGCCGCTTTGCGAGCGGCTTCCACCAGATCGATAACCTCTTGTTTGCTATGCACGTCAAGCTTCGTATACAGATGCTTGACGTGCATTTTTATGGTGTTGCGCGAAAGCATGAACTTCGTTTCCATAAAGCTTAAATCGCGCCCGCGCGCCAGCTGTTCTAACACTTCGGTTTCGCGCGGGGTCAGCTGATAGGTTTGCGCCACATAGGCGCAGGGCTGTTCCCAATACGGCGCGCTGCTGGGTTTTTCCGCCGGTGCTTGCTCCCTCCGACTTGCGGGGGAAGGTGTCTGTTCAGGCGGTGCCGAAGCGGCATTTTCCGCATCCTTAAAAACCTCTTGGGTGGCGACTGCGGAATCTTCAAGATCGTCGAAGGTTTGCGGAAAGAAAGGCAAGTGGAGTGAAGTGTTCCTGAAAAGGAATACCAGCATGATGATATAGAGGAAAACAATGATGAGCGAGCTTTCCTGGAAGGCCAGTTGTGGGCCGAAAACCAGCAGTGATGCTTGTGCCATCAGGGCACCGCATAAATGACCGGTGATTACGGCAAGCAGACCGCCCGCTGCCCCGCGCAAGGGGTCGTTTCCATTGCGGGCGGCCCACACCACCAAGGTGAGCATCACCGTTTCAAATAGAGTGGATCCGATGCCGCACAGCACGGCGGGTGCATCATAGATGATAAGGGCAAGGCTTGGACCGAGAAGGAATCCTGCGGCCGTGCACAGCGCCGCCCCGTTGAAAATCCAAGGGATACTCACGCGCAGTCGCGATCCTAAAATGATGATAACAACCAAGGCAAACACGACTAATCGCAGGGCGTGAGGGTCTTGCCCGGCAATGCCACTGCGCAGGTACCCCAGCAGCATACTGGCAACAATCATGCCCACGACCAGGCTGGGAGTGAGCAATTGCTTGGTGGGACGCTTGATGGAACCCAGGGGCAGATCTTTTTGTTCGGCTTGGTGCGTTCCGAAAAATGTTTCATTGGCATAGTTGAAGGGAAGAATGCACACAAAGAAGGAAACGACCACCAGCGTGCAGGAAACAAGAAGGATGCCCGAAGGTTCAGCGAACCCTTTGCTGATGGTCCACATTAAAAACGCCTTGAGGATAAAGGCGCACAAAAGCCCCAGCAACGCCACGCGCGGGAAATCGTCGCGGTTGATGGCGGCGCACAGACACATGAGGCCAACGCTTAGGGGGGCGCCCAAAGTTTTGGTCAACACCAGGCCGATGAGCAGGGTGGATGGGACACCGCTTAAAAGCAAGACGATGCCGGTACCGTAAAGGGTAAGAGCTACCAGGCAAGAAACCATAATAAAGCGTCGGTCATTGCGGTGGGTCCGCCGGCCAAAGAGTACGACGATGCCGAAAAAGAGCAGGTAGAACACAAAGGTGATAATGCGCATATCGAAGTCGGTCGCGGGCTGCTGGGGAAGGGAAAGCGCCAGGGAATCGCCCGCCCAAAGGCCGCCGAAGAGGCAGGCAATGCCAAACCCCGCATAAAGGCGCATAGTTGATTGAATCATGTTCCTCCCCGTTCTCGTTGCTGCAATTATAGGCGATATTGCAGCAAAACGCCCTTCGTGGGTGTAGGCAATACAAAGCGCGCTTTTTAACCTGGAAAGGCTGTTTGTGCTTTTCCAGGAGGGGGAAGCGCGCAAAATTATCTTTGCAAGCATAGGTGCGCAAAGAACGGAAGGATAAATATGACCGAAAAGAACATAATTAGTGAGCCCCTGCACATTTCACGTCGCAGCTTTTTGGCGGGCACGGGTGCTATGGGTGCGCTGGCGCTGCTGGGAAGTCTGGGGCTTGCCGGCTGTGCGCCTAAAGCGGAAGAATCTAAGGGGGCAACACCTGCGCAGGGCAAGGCCGAAAGCTATGACATCGTGATTGTCGGCACGGGTGGCGCGGGCCTTTCGGCAGCCATCGCGGCTTACGACAAGGGTGCGCAAAACGTGTGTCTGCTAGAAAAGATGGGATCCAACGGCGGCAACACGAACTATGCCTCTTCGGGGATGAACGCTTCGGAAACAAAGTTTCAAAAAGAACAGAAAATCGAAGATACCAACGCGTTGTTTGCGCAGGAAACCTTTGATGGCGGGCACGATACCGCCAACCGCGAGCTGGTCGATTTCATGTGCAACAATTCTGCTGCGGCCATTGATTGGCTGGATGGCCTGGGCATAAAGTTGGATAACATCACGCTTACCGGCGGTATGTCCGTCAAGCGCTGCCACCGCCCCACCGATGGATCAGCCGTAGGCCTGACGCTGGTGCCCGGCCTGCTTGCCCAGGTAAACGAACGCAAGATACCGATCAAAATGAATTGCAAAGCCACCGAATTTATTAAGAATGATGCCGGTGCCGTTACCGGCGTGAAGGTGGAAAAGGATGGCAAGCCCGAAACTATCAACGCCAAAGCGGTCATTTTGGCCACGGGCGGTTTGGGCGCCAACCCCGATATGGTAACGAAGTATCGCCCCGATTTGGCGGGCTACGTAACCACAAACCAGCCGGGGGCCACAGGCGACGGCTATGTTATGGCCGAAGGTGCTGGTGCCGAACTGATTCAGATGGATCAGATTCAGATTCATCCCACGGTTGAACAGGGCACATCGACCCTTATCGCCGAAGGCGTGCGCGGTTCGGGCGCCATCTTGGTGAACAGCGAAGGCAAGCGCTTCTTCGATGAAATGAAAACGCGCGACAAGGTTTCTGCTGCCGAACTTGCCCAGCCGGGTT
>JAVWGW010000081.1:0-7206 GCA_036640375.1 Raoultibacter sp.
AATAACAAAAATCAAGCCGTTGTCCAGGACAGTTGTCGTGTCGGCAGCAAGAGCCACTTCCCCACCAACTTGCGCGGGGCGGGGCTCGGCGATATGCGCTGTTTCCGAAATCTGTTTGGGGGCTTCCACCTGCACGTTTAAGGTTGTTTCCGCAAAAGCGGATACAGGAATCAAGCCCGTGCAGAGGCCAACCACCAAGATGATAGAAATCGCCACAGACGCACGGCGACCGATGTAGGTAGAATATTTCATTGTGCCGTCCCTTGCCTTTTGGATCAGATGCCTTCGTGCCGGGGTTCCCAACCCAACACGCATCTGTTCCAGTGCCCCGAATACTACCACCGCCCGGCGACGCTCCACAATTTTCACACAAATGAAATAGGTGGGGCTTTAGGCGGGGCGGGACACTTCGGCGATTATGCGTTTGGTGGCTAGGGCCACTTTTGTGCGGGCGGTGTCGATATCGAGGGTGGGCCAGAGGCCTTCGTGGTAGAGCACTTGGCCATCGACCATGGTTAGGCACACTTCGCTGCCTTGGCCGGCAAACACCAGGTTGGCCAGGGGGTCGGTGGCGGGAAACCAGTTGGGGCCGCTGGTGTCGAGCACGCACAAATCGGCCTTGGCACCCAGGCGCACCACACCGCAATCGGCGCGACCCTGGCTGCGGGCACCGGCGCGCGTGGCGGCATATAAGGCCTGATGGGGCGTGACAACTGCGGGGTCTTGCTGGGCGCCCTTATACACAAGCGCCATCAGCGCCATATCGCGCATGATGTTCAGGCTGTTGTTGGAAGCGGCGCCATCGGTGCCCAGCGCCACGTTGATGCCGGCATCCAGCATCTGCGGCACGGGCGCAAACCCGCTGCCCAGCTTCATGTTAGAAGCGGGATTGCAGGCAACGGTGGCCCCCCGATTGGCCAAAATGTTGAAATCTTCCCCTTCGATCCACACACAGTGCGCCGCCGTTACCGGCACTTCAAACACGCCCAGGCTTTCAAAATACTGCACAGGAGTGGCTCCGCCGTGGCGCGCCTTGCATTCTTCGTGTTCGCTGCGGGTTTCAGAAGCGTGCAGCTGAATGCGCACGCCCGCTTCCTTGGCGGCCGCCGCCAGCCCGGCCACCGCGGTGGGATGCGAGGTGTATTCCGCATGAATATTGAAATCTACCAGCAGGCGACCATCGCCCGCGCCGTGGAATTCTTCCAAGTATTCCCTGTTGGCGGCCGCAAGGGGGTAGGCGCTGTAGGGCTTGTTGTCCGGCGCGATAAGCGTGTCGCAGATGTTGCACTTCATGCCGGCATCCAGCACGGCGCGGGCGCAATCGCGCGTGTGATAATACATGTCGGAAAAGCTGACGGTGCCAAAACGGACCATTTCGGCGATAGCCAGCGTGGTGGCCCAATAGGCATCTTCGGCCGTGATGTGGGCTTCAAAAGGAAACACGCGGTCGGTGAGCCAGGTGTGCAAGGGCAGGCTTTCGGCATAGCCGCGCAAAAGCGTCATGGGCGCGTGGGAATGCGCGTTGTAGAAGCCGGGAATAAGCAGTTTACCTGCGCCTTCGTACTTGTCGCCGTAGGGCGCCGCCTGTTCGGTGGTGAGGGGCTGCGCGCTGAGGTATTCGATGCGGCCATTTTTTGTGCCCACCCATTGGCGCTTGTGCAGGTTAAAATCCTCGTCCAAAACAGCAATATTGGTGAACAGCATCGGCGCTTCCTTTGGGTTTGTGGGCGGCTTGTTTTTGTGCTTGCGGCTTGCTTGCGGCTTGCTTGCGGCTTGCGTGCGGCTTGCGTGCGGCTTGCGTGCGGCTTGCTTGCGGTTGTGCTCGTTTGAGTATAGCAGGAGGTTTGGGGTGCAGATTGTGCGCGGCGGGGGAAATGTGAGCTGCGGGGGAAATTAGCTGAAGTACTCGCGTTCGATGAAGGTGAGGAAGCCTTCGCTTAAGAAGTGCTGGATTTTGGCGTAGGTGTAGGCGTCGCGGGCCTGCGGCGGGCGGGCGGCGTAATCGACCAGCGCCATGGCGCACCAGCTTATGCCGCGCAAGCAGGTGATGCGCAGGTAGAGGGTGAGGGTTGCAGCCGGGGCGGCCGCGGGGGTGGGGCGGGCTGGGGCGGGGGTTGCGGCCGCGGGGCGGCCGGCTGCGGCGCAGTAGGCTTCCAGGAAGTGGGTGCGCGGGGCCAGGCCCAGCACGGTGTCGGTTTTCCACAGCGTGGTGGTGGGAGCTAAAAAGTGAGCGAGATCCTGTTCGGGGGCGCCCAGCAGGGGTTTTTCCCAATCGATGAGGTAGCCGGGCGCGCCGGGGTTGATGAGGAAGTTGCGCGCGTTTAGTTCGGTGTTGATAAGGCAGCCGCCCACCTGGGGCGTTTCGTGGGCGATTGCGGCGCGCGCGGCCTGGAACAGGTGATTGATGCGGGCGAGTGTTTGGGGGCGCGCAAGGGCGCTTTGGCGGTAGACGGCAAACATCTCTTCGCATTCAGACACGATGGCGGCCTGGGGAAACTTTGGCGCAACAAGCCCGGGATGGGGCGGAAGCGCCACGGCGTGCACATCGGCCAGGATGTGGGCGGCTTCGACCAGGTCGGTTTCGTAGCACAGGGGGGCGCCGGGCAGATATTCTTGCACCAGCACGCCGGCGCCGCAGTAGGCGGGGGCCGCGGCCACAAACAGGACGCGCGGCGTGCGGGGGCAGGCATCCAGCAGGTGCAGGGCGTGGGCTTCGTAGCCTATCTGGTCGGGCAGATGCATCTGCGACCCCAAATTGATGCGCAGCAGCAAAAGCGCGCGCGTAGCGGGGTGGGTAAACACAAAGTTGGCGTTGTATTCGCCCCGGGCCAGCGGGCGCAGAATGCAGGTGGCGCGCGCCGCGATGCCCAAGGCATCGCGCAGGGCCGCGTTGGCGTCGAAGTAGGCCTGCACCTGGTGGGTGGCCAAGTTGCGGGCGGCGGTGTTGGGGACCAGGGCCGGCGTCATGGGCGTGGGGCGTGGGGATAGACGAACGCCGCTGCGGGGTCAACGCTTACGCTAACCGGCGTGCCCGGAGCGGCCTGCGCTGCGATGGGAACCACCAGGGTTTGGCCCGCGAGGTCAATGCGTGCCAGGTGATGTGCACCCTGGTAGACGCAGCAGCGCAGCGCCAGCGGCGAGCTGGCGCACTGTTGCAGCGTTGTGCCGGCTTGGCGCACGATGGCGCGCGCAGGTCCGGGTGCGCAGGTGGATGCCGGGAGGGTGAAGCCTGCCAGCGTGAAGACGCCGGCTTCCACCACGCCTTCCAACACGCTGCACGCACCGAAGCACGCCGCAACTTCGGCGCTTGCCGGGTGCGCGTAAAGGTCCTGCGGTGCCCCGGCCTGCAACACGCGGCCGCCGCTTACATACACGATGTGGTCCGACATCATCAGCGCTTCGGTGGCATCGTGGGTGACCATGACGGTGGTAATGCGCAGATCGCGCTGCAGGTTAAGCAGCAGCGAACGCATATCGTCACGCAAGTTTTCGTCCAGCCCCGAAAACGGTTCATCCAGCAGCAAAACACGCGGCTGACCAGCCAAAGCGCGCGCCAGGGCCACACGTTGTTGCTGCCCGCCCGAAAGGCTTTCCACACTGCGGTCAACAAAGCCTTCCAAGTGCACACGGGCAAGCAAATCGCAGGCACGTGCGTGGCGTTCGCGCTTGCCCATACCCGCCATCTTGCACGGAAACGCGACGTTTTCCCCCACGTTCATATGGGGAAACAGGCGCATATCCTGAAACACGAACCCGACGCCGCGCTTGTGGGCACCCAGCGCATCAATTGATTCCCCATCAAAGCGCACTTCGCCGCCATCTTGAATTTGGATGCCCGCGATAACTTTTAGCAGCGTGGATTTTCCCGCACCCGAAGCGCCCAAAAGCGACAAAAACTGCCCGTCTTCCCCTTCAAACGAAACGTGATCGAGGATGCGCTTGGCGGGCTTGGCACCTAAATCGAGCGTTATATCGTGCACCGAAAGTTTCATCGCCGCCCTATCCGTTGAAATAATCGTTGTTGTAGCGCGGAGCAAAGCGCTTGATCAAAAGCTCGAACAGAAGAAACACCCCAAATGTTACCACCAAAAATACGACGCCGTAAGCGCTGGCTATGGTGCGGTCCCCGCTTGCCAAGTAGGGAAACATCGTGACCGCAAAGGTGCGCACCGCGCCGCCGCCGATAAGCAGGGTAAGGAAGTATTGCGAAAACGACAGGATGTAGGCCAAGGCCGATGCGGAAAGGATGCCCGGCAAAAGCAGGGGAAGCTGCACGTGCACAAGCGTTTGCCAAGGGCCGGCGCCCGCGCTGCGTGCCTGCTGTTCCAAACGCGTGCCCGCGGCTGCCATCACGTCAAGCAAAATGGTGATGGCGTAGGGCAGCGCCACGATGGTGTGCGCGATGATAACGCCCACAACCGTGCCCGCCAGCCCCGCGCGAATGAACAGCACCTGAACCCCCATCGCAAACACGGTGGCCGGGATCAAAAACGGCAGCACCGTTGAAAATTTGAACAAGGATTTGCCCGCAAAGCTGTGAAAAGTCAAGGCGCGGGCCGCCAGCGCTGCCACCACCGTGGACACAAGCGCCACGGCGGCCGCGATGCCCACGCTGTATGCCAATACGGTGCCCAAATGCTGCGAAGGTGCAAAGATTTCTTCCAACCCGCGGGCTGAAAACCCTTCGGGCACCAGGGCTGGCCACGGCCATGAACTGGAAAATGCCCAGGCAACGATAACAGCGAGCGGCACAAACACGCAGGCCAGATGCACGCCCACAAATATCCAGGACGCGCGGCGAAAGGGTATGCGGCGGCGCGCGGTCATCTGCGCCTGCCTTCGCGCTGCAGCACAATAAAGTAAATTAAGGCCAGCACGCTGCACACAAGCGCCATCGTGCCGTTAAGCGCCATGGCGTAACAGCGGTTCAAAATGTCGGGATCCTGAAATTCGATATAGGCCAACACGGGAAGCGCTTTGGGCAGCGTCGGACCCAGCAAAAACGGCACTTCATAGGACCCAAAGGCGAAGGCAAACACGACCAAAAACGCCTTGATTAGCGCGCCCTTGCACAGCGGCAGCGTCACGCTAAAAAACGTGCGCAGCGGGCTGGCCCCTGCGGTGGCCGCCGCCTGGCCGAAGCGATCGGAAATGTGCGCCATCAGCGCCACGCTGCAAAAAGCCACAAACGGGATTTCCTTCCACGCATAGCTAAGGATGATGCCCCACCCCGAAGGGTCGCCCACCACCGATGCTGCCGCGCCGATGCCTTCGGCAATGCCCAGGGCATCAAGCAGCCGCGGGAACAGGCCTGACCCCGCAAACAGGGAAACCACCGCCAGCACAACCAGCGTGTGTGCCGTCATGAGGGGAATTTGGATGTCGAGCAATTGCAGGGCGCGGCTTGCCTTCACGCAGCTGAGCGCCGCCGCCAAAAGGGTGCCGCCCACCAGCGCAATTATCGCCGATACGGCAGCCAGATACAGGCTGTAGCCAAGCGAGGCCACAAGATCGGGGCGCGCAAACACCTGCGCGTAATATTCCAGCGTGAAATCGGTCTTCCCCAAAAACGGCATGATGCCAAAGCCTTGCAGCACGCCGTTGAACACGCCATACAAAAACACTGCCAGCAGGGCCACCGTGGGCAGAATAAGCAGATAGGGGGTGATCGCCCGCCGTGCGCGCCGCCACCTTAAAGCACCCACACCTGCCCCCTTACTTCCCCATCACCTCGTCGAGCCACAGCTGTTCAATCAGCGGAATAGCGGGGCCGGAAGCTTCGACTATGCGGTGTTGTTGCAGGTCGCTTAGGGGAAGCTGCGTGGTGCCCAGGGGCACCGCCTCAAATGCGCGCCGCTGTTCTTCGGACAATTTGGCCATATCAAGCACGCTGATGTTCGCTAAATTTTCATACTGGGACAGCTGCATTTCGGGGGAAATCACTTCGTTGATTGCCACCAAAGCGGCTGCCTTGTGCGGGGCGTTTTTCGCAATCGCCATAAAATTCGAGTTGCCCACCGTGCCCGTATCAAAGATAAAGGAACGCGTGGTTTCGGGCAAGGTTTTGTTTTTGACCAGCGGCTCGGGCGCGCCGTAGCCCATGTTCATCACCAGTTCGCCATCGGCATACATGGTGGACACCGTGGCGGCATCGGCGGGAAACGTTGCGCCCGCCTTCCACAGAAGCGGGTTGAGTTCGCGCAGGTAGGCCAAGCCGGGGTCGATGATCTGCTTCACTTCGCTTGCTTCGGGGGCGTTCATGCGGGAAAGTTTTTCAAAGTTTTCGGTGCCGATAACGCCTGCTATCAGGCATGATATAAATGCGGTGCCCACGAAATCGCCCGGTTCGGGGTAGCTTACGCGCCCTTGGTGTGCCGCGCAAAACGCCTTGAATTCTGCAGGGTTTTTGGGCGTTTCGGTAATTTTTGCCCCATCGACCCACAGCTGCATTTGGGCTTTGGCGTAGGGCGCTTCAAAGCCGCCGGTGGGCGCGCCGAAATCGTAGGTCACTTCGGGGCTTTGCGCGTCGATGTAGTTTTTGAAGTTGGGCAGGTTTTCTGTGAACGGCCCAAACAGGTAGCCGTTTTCCCTGGTGGAAAAGAAGTTTTCGCCGTTGATCCAAATGAAATCGATACTGCCCGTTTTTGCCCCCGCCTGCATTTCGCCGGAAAGCTGCGTGAGAATGTCGTTGATATTCATGCCCACCAAATCGAGCGTGATGTCGTATTTTTCCTTCAGGGTGGGGGCCAGCGTTTCTTTGATCCACGCGTTGCGGTCCTTGGACCCGCCGTAGCCGTACCACGAAACGCTTTGCCCCTTGGCGGCGGCCAAAACGGCAGGCCAATCGGCGTAATCAAGTTCGGGGGCGCCGGCAGCTTTCGGGTCGCTGGCCGCCGAAGAGCAGCCCAGCAGCGCGGGCCCCAAGGCTAAGGTGGCGGCAGCGACGCCGGCCACGCCTAAAAAGCTGCGGCGGGAAAAGGGGAAGGTGTTCGCTTTATTATTTTGAGTGCTTTCCACGTTTTCTCCTTTCAGAGATTTCTTTTCTTGCATAAACGCATAAGCCTACTATAAGATTACATCTAGTATTAGATAGCTGCTATTGTACCTGCCGCCAAAATAATTGTCGAGAGGAAAACTATGACTGAACCTCCCCGCCCAAAACCGGTGCGCATCATTTTTGATTCCGACAACACCATGGGGCTTGCG
>JAVWGW010000082.1:0-7121 GCA_036640375.1 Raoultibacter sp.
GAGGCGCTCGACGTGCCGAAAACGCGCCCACCGCCCGCTTCGGTGCCCGACCCCGCGATACCTTTTCGACTGCCGCGCTTTTCCCACCCGGTACCCGAAAAGCCCGCGCTGCCCAAGCC
This sequence comes from Raoultibacter sp., assembly GCA_036640375.1. Classification (GTDB taxonomy): domain Bacteria; phylum Actinomycetota; class Coriobacteriia; order Coriobacteriales; family Eggerthellaceae; genus JAVWGW01. Next base: position 120 of record JAVWGW010000082.1, read on the forward strand.
GGTAGTTTGGCGCAGGTTGGAAGGAATTTCGGTAATGAAGCGCGAGGTGGGGTTGGCCGAAGTCTGGCCGAAAATCTGGCGCGTTGTGGCGCAGGTTAGGTAGAGGCGCTTGCGGGCACGCGTTATGGCCACATAGGCAAGGCGGCGTTCTTCTTCTACACCTGCCGCATCGCTTGTCGAATTGGTGTGGGGAAACAGGCTTTCTTCCATGCCCGCCACAAACACACAATCGAACTCCAAGCCCTTCGACGAATGCACCGTCATCATCGTGACGGCGGCACCCCCTTCGTCGACCGAATCAAGATCGGTGCGCAGCGTGACCCATTCTATGAAATCGGCGAGCGAATCGGCAAACAGTTCGCGCACGGGGGGCTCGGGCACAGCCACCTGGCCAAACAAACCGTCTTCAGGCAGGGTCTGCGCAGCGGTGGCGGCGCTGCTGGGGGCAACTTCGTTGGCATCGGGGGCGGCATACTGGGCATCTTGTTCGTCGTGTGTTTGTGTGTATTCATCGACAACGCCCAAAAGTTCCTTGATGTTTTCAACGCGGCCACGCGCTTCGTCGGTATTTTCTGCTTCAAGAGCCTGTATGAGTGCGCTTTTGTGAATGATGGCTTCGATCACACGGCGCAAATCGCCACCATAGCTGCCCGCCTCTTTTATCAGTTCGACAAATTCCGCGATGGCCTTGCGCGTTGCAGGACGAAAGCCTTCATCAGCAATGGCCAGTTCAGCGGCTTGCAAAAAGGTCAGGCCTTCGCCGCGCGCCTGTTGTTCCAGCTTTTCGATGGTCGATTTACCGATGCCCCGCCGCGGCACGTTGATGACGCGCTTGGCCGCAATGTCGTCGGCAGGGTTTACTACCAGCGTCAAATAGGCCATGACGTCGCGGATTTCGCTGCGCGCGAAAAAGCGTGTGCCTCCCACGATTTTGTAAGGAACGCCGGCGCGCAGCAACATATCTTCCAACATGCGGCTTTGCGCGTTCGTGCGATAAAAAATGGCCATCTGGTCATAGAGCATCCCGCCTTCGCGTTGACGCTCGATTTCGCCCGCGATCCAACGCCCTTCATCGCGTTCATCGTTGGCCATATACACCGAAATTTGAGCGCCCGCCTCTGAATCCGTGAACAATTTTTTGGCCTTGCGATGCTGGTTATTGGTGATAACCGCGTTGGCGGCCGCCAAAATGTTGCCGCAGCTGCGATAGTTTTGTTCAAGCTTGACCACCTGCGCCTGCGGATAATCGCTTTCAAATTCAAGAATGTTGCGAATGTCGGCACCACGCCACGAATAGATGCTCTGATCATCGTCGCCCACGACCATGATATTTTTGTGCTTAGCAGCCAGCAGCCCCGTGATCGTGTATTGGGCGTGGTTGGTGTCTTGGTATTCGTCCACCATAAGATAGCGGAAGCGATTTTGATAAGCTTCCAGCACATCGGGATGGTTTTTCAGCAGAAGATAGGCGTAAAACAGCAGGTCATCGAAGTCGAAGGCGTTGGCTGCCTTCAGGCGTTCTTGCAGCCGTGTATAGATACGCGCCGCCACTTTGCCCACCGGATCGGTGGCCTGCGCCTCAAAGTTGCCCGGAGCAAGCAGTTCGTTTTTGGCTGTGGAAATGCGGCCGCGCAATGTGGGCACCGGCCAGCGTTTGGGGTCGATGTCAAATTCGGCCATGATTTCTTTTACCAGGCGCTTGGAATCGTCATCGTCATAAATGGTGAAGTTTTTCGTGAAGCCCAAGCGTTCGGCATCGGCGCGCAACATGCGCACGCACATGCTGTGAAAGGTTGAAACCCACATGCCACGCGAAGATGCCCCCACAAGCGCGCCCAAGCGTTCGCGCATTTCAGCGGCAGCTTTATTCGTGAAGGTGATAGCGAGGATTTCCCAAGGTGCCACACCCAAATCATCGATCAGGCGCGCAATGCGATAGGTGAGCACGCGGGTTTTCCCCGACCCCGCACCGGCAAGCACCAAAAGCGGGCCTTCGGTGCATAGCACGGCTTCACGTTGCGGGTCGTTCAAAGAATCGATGTCGATAGGCATGCAGACACTACTTCCTTACCAGGTTAAATAATTTTTTTGCCGAATACGGCCGCGACTTCGCGCAACTGCTGCACCACAACGCCAAACTGAGCAAGCGTCAACTGCTGCGGACCATCGGAAAGCGCTGCCACCGGATCGGGATGCACTTCGATCATGATGGAATCGCAGCCCACCGCCACCGCCGCCTTCGCCAAGGCCGGCACCAAATCGCGGGCGCCCGCCGCATGGGAAACGTCGACACACACGGGGAACATGCTTTGCTTGTGCACAACCGGCACCGCCGAAATGTCGAGGGTGAAGCGCGTGGCCGTTTCAAAGGTGCGCAGGCCGCGTTCGCACAGCACCACGTTATCGTTGCCCGCAAGCGTGATATATTCGCTGGCCGCCAGCCATTCAGAAATCGTGGCTGCCATGCCGCGTTTGAACAGCACCATCTTATGCGACTGCGCCGTTACCCGACCCACATTTTGCAGCAGCGAAAAATTGGCCATGTTGCGCGTGCCAATTTGCAGGCCGTCAACATAGGAGTGCACCAAGCTGCAATGGGCGGAATCGACCACTTCCGTCAGCGTTTTCAGGCCGTATTTCTGCCCGGCCTCTTGCATGATTTGCAGGCCTTGTTCGCCCAAGCCCTGAAACGAATGGGGGTTTGAGCGCGGCTTGAACGCACCCCCGCGAATCCAGGTGAGTCCCAAAGAGGCAATATAGGCTGCCACCTGGTCAAACTGCTGGGAGCTTTCAATGGAGCAGGGCCCGGCGTACAGGGTGATGGTATCGCCCCGCGTGCCGTAATCGGGCAAGAGGCCGCTGGTTTCTGGGGCGCTCATAGGCAAGGCGCCTCTTTCATGACCTTGAGGATGCCTTCGTAGATGGCGCGCAGGTGATCGTTGTAGAGCGGACCTTCGTTGAAGCTGAACACCCGCTCGAAAATTTCCTCTTCGCGGCGCGGGTCGTAAAGGCCAATGTGCGCGTCGGCTTTCAGCGCGCGGATAGCAAGCGCGTGCTGGGTGCGCTGGTTCAAAAGCGCCACCAATTGCTGGTCGATCGCATCAATCTGGTTGCGATGCTGCTGTATGCACGCAAGCGCCGTGTCGTTTTCCGTCATCGCTTCCTACCCTTTCTTTTCCTTAGCCAAACCGCCGATGTTGCTGATAGCGCGGGTGCCGCTGATGCCGCCTTAGAAAATGCCGGCAGCTTTCAGGCCGAAGTAGCCCAAAACGACAACGCCTATAATAATGCGGTACCACCCAAATGCGGTGAAGTCGTTTTTCTTGATGTAGCCCATCAAAAACTTGATAGAAATAACCGAAGTGACGAAGGCCGTAACGATGCCGATAGCCAGCACCAGCAGCTCTGTTGAGCTCATGGACACACCGATTGCCATGATGTACTTCACCGTTTTAAGCAGCCCCCAGCCAAACATGACGGGGATGGCCAAAAAGAACGAGAATTCCGATGCCGCAATGCGTGAGCAGCCCGAAATCATGCCGCCGATGATGGTGGAGCCAGAACGCGAGGTGCCGGGGATGATGGCCAGCATTTGAAACGCACCAATTTTGAGCGCCGTTTTCACATCGATGTCATCGACCGTTTCGATTTTGAACAGAGCTGCCCCACCCGCAGGCGTGCGTGCGTGCTTGCCCGCCGACACCTGCGCCAAGGCGGCCTTCTTGCGATTGTGTCGCTCGATCACGATGAACACGATGCCGTAGGCGATAAGCGCGATGGCAACGGTGGTGGCGTTGTAGAAATACTGGTGGAACCAATCATCAAGCGTCAGGCCGATAAGCGCCGCCGGAATGCAGCCGATAATGACCATGCCCCACAGCCGCCAGGTGCTCTTTTTTTCTGCGGCTGCCTTTTTCGACGAGAAAGGGTTGAGCTTGTGGAAGTACAAGATGAGCACCGCCATGATGGCGCCCAGCTGGATAACCACGAGGAAGAGTTCAAGAAATTCAGGGCTGACCTGCAACTTCACAAATTCGTCAACCAAGATCATGTGGCCGGTGGACGAAATGGGCAGCCATTCGGTTACCCCCTCCACCACACCGATGAGGAGAGCCTTCAGCGCTTCAAGTATCATAAATAGCTAGCCTTACTCTTTTTTTCCGCGGGAATCTTCAAGGAGGGCAAGTGCCAAAAGTGCGATGGCCAAGCTTAAGCCCAAGACGACGAAGTAGGTATTATATTGGTTGAGAATCGTGGTGACAAAGGTGATAACGCTGATGATAAGCGCGCCGAACTTGCACACGGTCGAAATGCGCGCGTTGAACGTGCGGGCAAGCTGGTCGCGCTCGTCTTCTTCAACCCGTATTTTCTCGTGTTTGTTCATGCCTGCATTGTACACGACGGGCGCGGGCGGCATGAAACAAAATGTGTCCGCTGCGTATAACAGTCTCAAATATCCATGTTTTCAGGTAAGATGTTTTCCACGAAAAGTTGAGCGCCCACACCTGCATTTCGGCGCAGTGCCGCGGGATGTGCGCCAGAACGCAAGGAGCCTTTGTTGAGCACGAACACCCTCCCCTCACAAAAAGTTATCGTCGTCGATTTTGGCGCACAGTACGGCCAGTTGATTGCCCGCCGCGTGCGCGATTTAGGCGTGTATTCCGAAATCGTTCCCTGCGACATCACCGCCGAAGAGCTGCGCGCAGAAAACCCGGCCGCCCTCATCTTGTCGGGGGGACCGGCCAGCGTGTATGCCGAAGACGCGCCGTCAATCGACGCGGGCATTTTGGATCTGGGCATCCCGGTGCTGGGTTTTTGCTACGGACAACAGGCCATGGCCGTGGCGCTGGGTGGCAGCGTAGGCCACACTGAAGTGGGCGAATACGGGGCGGCGCCCTTGAAGCGCACGGGAGCTTCCGCGCTGCTTGATGGCACGCCCGCGGCGCAGACCGTGTGGATGAGCCACCGCGATGCCGTTAGCGCCGTGCCTGCCGGCTTCACCATAACTTCGGCCACCGACGTGTGCCCCATCGCTTCTATGGAAGACGCCGGGCGCAACTTGTACGCCACACAGTTTCACCCCGAGGTGAATCACACCGAATGCGGCAGCACTATGCTGGAAAACTTCCTGTTCACCATCTGCAAGCTTGAAGCGACCTGGACCATGGACAACATCGTCGAGGCGCACATTGCCGCAATCCGCCAGCGTGTGGGTGGCGACCGCGTGATTTTGGCTCTTTCGGGCGGCGTCGATTCCGCCGTGACCGCCGCTTTGGTGCACCGCGCCATCGGCGACCAGCTGACCTGCGTGTTTGTGAACCACGGCCTCATGCGCAAAGACGAACCCGAAAGCGTTGAGGAAGTGTTCACCCGCCAGTTCAAGATTCCGCTTGTGCACGTGCACGCCGAAGAGCGCTACGGCCGCCTGTTAGATGGCGTGGTGGACCCCGAGCAAAAGCGCGCCATCATCGGCACCGAATTTTGGAAGGTGTTTTTCGACGAAGCGGAAAAGATCGGCGGCGTGAAGTGGCTGGCCCAGGGCACCATTTACCCCGACATCATCGAAAGCGGTGCGCGCAAGACCGGCGGCAAAGCCTCGACCATCAAAAGCCACCACAATCTGATTCCGTTTCCCGAAGGCGTGCATTTCGATTTGATCGAACCGCTTGACCACTTCTTCAAAGACGAAGTGCGCGCACTGGGCACCGCGCTGGGGCTGCCCGACGAAATCGTGTTTCGCCAGCCCTTCCCCGGCCCGGGATTGGCCATTCGCATCATCGGAGCCGTTTCGCCCGAAAAGCTGACGATTCTCAAAAATGCCGATGCGGTGGTGCGCGAAGAGCTTGATGCCTACAACGCGCGCCTGGCAGAAGAGACCGGCGTGCGCAATTCCAGCCGCAGCATCTGGCAGTATTTCGCCGTGCTGCCCGACATCCGCAGCGTCGGCGTCATGGGCGATGAGCGCACCTATGCCCACCCCATCATCTTGCGCGCCGTCGAAAGCAGCGACGCCATGACCGCCGACTGGGCGCGCCTACCCTACGAAGTGCTGGGCAAAATCTCAAGCCGCATCGTAGCCGAAGTCCCCGGCGTAAACCGCGTAGCCTACGACATCACCAGCAAACCGCCGAGCACGATAGAGTGGGAATAAATCCGCACATTATCGTGAGGTTATTTACGAGGAGGCTTGATTGCCATCCCTGTGATGGAGTAATTACCTCACTCCGCAAACATCAGTCGATAGTGGGGCGCTACCCCTGCTCTTTCGCAAAGAAAGTCGCGGCTTTTTAAGAAGGATTTCTCCACCTCAAGCTCGCGGATGCGCTTTTTGGCGGCACGCAGCTCATCATTTCCCTCAGGCTTGGCAGGGGTCTCCGTTCAATACTTTTTTCGTGCTGTAGCCCAAGGTGCGGCTGTCTTTTAATGAATGCCAAGCTCTGAGGCAATAGTGGACACAGGCCGTTCGGTGGAAATGAGATAGTCGGCGGTTCCATGCCGGTACTCTTCGGTATACTTCGTGCGCGGATTCGTCATGGCAAGACTCCTTTTTCGGTAGGTACAAGATTGCTGGATATGAATTCAAAAATCTCTTAATCTCGTGTCCGAAAAACTATACAGGTCAAAAAGCCCTGGGATTATTGCAGAAGCCTATTAAGTCACGACATTATCGCAATACCCTGTAAAGGCTCGGTGTTTGCATGGGGAACCAAACAGGATATCGTCACTGCTTGCGCGGACAGATTATCCGGCAATATAAGTGTGACTTCTTTTACGAGAGAAATACTTATTGCGAATGGTGTCTTTCAGGAAATGCTTGTGAGAGCCCTCGCAACTGTTCTCGCAAGAAACAGTTCATTATTTTGTTCTAAAGACAAGATATGGGATCAAAAGAAAAAGTATTCTTGTCAAGTTGGCAATAAGGTCATTTCTGCCTTTTGTGGCGTGCATCTAACACTTCAGCTCGATTTTGGTCAAACATATTTGACCTATACCCCAACATAT
>JAVWGW010000083.1:0-7095 GCA_036640375.1 Raoultibacter sp.
AAAGTTCTCACCTTGGGGGTTTCGGCAGCACCCTTAGCATTTTCGACATCATAGGCCTGCACAATATAGCAGCCGCTTGCGGGGTCGAAAGACATGCCTTCTTCGTTGATGATGTCGATATGATATTTCTGTTCCACTTCAGGAATGTTCATGGGAGGAGTATAGGAAGCACTTTTGGATGCGTTGGTAACCCCAAAAAATATAGCTACCACCAATATGAGGCCAAAAAGCAGCCCAATCACACCATTGCGATAGCGTGTTTTATTTTCTTCACTCAGCCCAGCGTTAGTCGAAGACATGGTCTCATCCCTCCTTTATTTTATCGCGCGTAAAGATACTATCGATACTATCACAACATAAGCCCTGGCCGCACTATCGCAAGCAGCAAAGCAAAGTCCATCTCGCCAACGACGCGTATCCATGCGACAATGGAAGCAACGCTCACAATCTACGAAACAGGACTATACATGGCAGAATTTATTTATCAAATGTACGCGGCACGCAAAGCTCACGGAGACAAAGTTATCCTCGATGACGTTTCGCTCAGCTTTTATCCTGGCGCTAAAATCGGCGTCGTTGGCCCTAATGGCATGGGAAAATCAACCTTACTCAAAATTATGGCCGGCCTCGAAGAGGTATCCGGGGGCGAAGCGCATCTTTCCCCCGGCTACACCGTGGGCATCCTGCAACAGGAACCGCCGCTCGATGAAGACAAAACCGTCCTCGACAACGTTAAGCAGGCCTTTGGCGACATCATTACCAAACTTGAACGTTTCAATGCTATCGGCGAAGAAATGGCTTCTCCTGATGCCGACTTTGATGCACTTATGGATGAAATGGGGCAGCTACAAACCGCCATCGATGCAGCGGACGCGTGGGATTTGGACAGTCAGTTTTCCTTGGCCATGGATGCCATGCAATGCCCCGACCCCGACATGCTTGTCTCGCAGCTTTCCGGGGGCGAACGCCGTCGCGTGGCGCTGTGTCGCCTGCTGCTGGAAGCTCCTGACCTGCTGCTACTTGATGAACCCACCAACCACCTTGATGCGGAATCGGTGCTGTGGCTAGAACAATTCCTGCACAACTACCCCGGCGCGGTTTTGGCCGTCACCCATGACCGCTACTTTCTTGACAACGTGGCCGAATGGATTTGCGAAGTCGACCGTGGCCACCTGTACCCCTATAAAGGTAACTATTCCACCTACCTGGAAACGAAAGCCGAGCGCCTGGGCGCCCAGGGTCAGCGCGATGCGAAGCTGGCAAAACGCATGAAGGCCGAGCTTGAATGGGTGCGCAGTTCTCCGAAAGCACGCCAAGCCAAAAGCAAGGCACGCCTGGAACGCTACGAGCAGATGGAATCCGAAGCGCTTGCCTCGAAGAAACTCGACTTCACCGAAATCCAAATTCCCGTCGGGCCACGTTTGGGCTCAAAGGTTATCGTAGCCGAACATATCCATAAAGAATTCGGTGATCGCGTATTGATCAACGACCTTTCGTTCACCCTACCCCGCAACGGCATCGTTGGCGTGATCGGCCCTAACGGTGTGGGCAAAAGCACGCTGTTCAAGACCATTATGGGCACCGAGCCCCTCACCAGTGGCAGCCTGCAAGTGGGCGAAACCGTCACCATTTCCTACGTTGACCAAAATCGCGAAGGCATCGATCCGGACAAAAACCTCTGGGAAGTCGTATCCGATGGCAACGATTACATGCGCGTAGGGGAAACGGAAATCCCCAGCCGTGCCTATGTGGCAAGCTTCGGCTTCAAGGGATCCGACCAGCAAAAACCCTCCGGTGTGCTTTCTGGCGGCGAACGCAATCGCCTCAATTTGGCGCTAACACTTAAGCAGGGTGGCAATCTGTTGCTGCTTGACGAACCCACAAACGACCTCGATGTTGAAACGCTTGCCTGCTTAGAAGAAGCTTTGCTTTCTTTTTCGGGTTGCGCCGTCATCGTAAGCCACGACCGTTGGTTTTTAGACCGCATTGCCACCCACATGCTGGCCTGGGAAGGCACCGATGAAGACCCGGGCAACTGGCACTGGTTTGAAGGCAACTTTGAAGCCTACCAAGCCAACCGACTTGAGCGTCTGGGGCCTGAAGCCGCAAAACCGCATCGCCTGCATCGCAAACTCACCCGCAACTAAACTTTCCCTTACCCCTACTTATGCCCAACAAGCTTCTCTATAAGAGTAAGCGTGTTGGGCATTTTTGTTTAACCTGCTTGAGTAATCCGCACGCTTTGGTTCGCGGGTTTGGGCGGTTGCGCAGCGTGGCACCTATTCAAGTTCGGCAAACTTTGCGGCCATCGTAGGATTGCCGCGTGTGAGTTTTTTGATAGTCAAATCTTCAGCTTTATTGTTGGCAAGGCGCAGATTGTTTTCCGATGACAGCAGCGCATCCTTGGTTTTTTGCAGGTGCAGGATGGTTTTGTCGATTTCGTCGATGGCCGTTTTGAACTTTCGGCTGGCAAGATCGTAATTGCGCGCAAAACCTTCCTTGAACGAATTCATGCTGTCCTCAAAATCGCTGATATCGATATTTTGTTCCCGCATCAGGGCAAGCTCCGCCTTGTAACTCAGCGAGTTTAAGGCCGCGTTGCGCAAAATAGTGATGATGGGGATGAAAAACTGCGGGCGCACAACGTACATCTTTTCAAAGCGATGCGATTTGTCGACAATGCCCGTATTATAAAGTTCGCTTTCCGCTTCTAACAGCGACACCAAAATCGCGTATTCGCACTTCTTTTCGCTGCGGTCTTTATCGAGTTCCTTTAAGAAGTCCTCGTTTTTCTTCTTGGTCGCCGTTTCGTCGAGTTCGTTCTTCATTTCAAACATGATAGAAATAATTTCATTGCCCGCTTCATCGGTTTCGCGGTAGATGTAATCGCCCTTGCTGCCTGACCCCGCATCGTTGTCTTTTTCAAAATAGGCGTGTTGAAACCCGGTAGCGCGCAATTTATTGAACTCTATTTCACAATGCTGCTCAAGCGTTTCGCCCACCATTTTTGTTGAAAGCTTGGCCTTCATATCTTTGTAGCGCAGGATTTCTTCCTCTTTATAGGCGATTATCTCATCCTTCGATTTAAGAGCTTCCGCCAACTGGGCACGTGAGGCAATTTCAAGCTGCCCTCTTTCGGCTTCCTTCAACTTCACTTCCGCGGCCAATGCATCACGCTGCTTTTCTGCCGCAACCACAGCCTGCGTTACCGCTAGCTGCTTTTCGGTTGCAACCGCTTGCAAAGTCGCCTGCAACTGGGCAATTTCTGCCTCTTTGGCGGCAAGATCGCCCTGCAATTGCCTTGCTGCTGCAGCTTTGGCTAGTTCGACCGCCTGCTGTTTGTTGGCTTCCAAAAGTTTTTCGCGCGCCTGAAGTTCCTGGGCAAATTCGGCATCGCGCACCTGCTTAACAATATCGGCAAAACCCGATTCGTCCACCTGAAACACCTGGCCGCAATGCGGGCACTTAATTTCGTTCATAGCACAATCCTCTCAGCGGTTTTCTATACTGCCGATATTTTTAAGCTCGATGGAAATGCGCCCATCGGCCCCATTAACAAACTGGATGAAGTCGGAATTTTTGCAGTATTCTGCAGGAAAAGTGATGTCTATGCCGGTGTCGGTGCGAATTTTGTGATTCTTCGCCACGCGCGCAACCACCGCTTTTTCCACCACAACGCGATCGGGAATTTCCTCTTCAGCCACCGCTTCGGCAAAGCGTTTTTGCAAGGCCGCATCATCGTCGAACACTTCGCGCCCCAATTCTTCGGGGTAAATGTCGTCGGATTCCTGCGCGTTTTCGGACACATAGGCCTTTGCTTTTGAAACGGCCATGGCGGCACTGGCACCATATTGCCCCGCCACTTCTTCCACAATGCGCACCACGCCATCGAAGGTTTCTTTGCCCGAAGCCCCCATGGAACATTGCAGCAGCCCATCGGGAATAAGCCAGCGTTGGTCGCCGGCAATCGTGCGCTCTTTGTCGCAAAACAGCACGTTAAGCGACCGCGATTCGATAATCGCATACGATTGCACCTTCTGCGAAGGGTTTGGCAATATCGCGTGATGGCGGGCGATATCGTTGCGCACCGCGCCGCTTTCTGCGCGGCCCACTTCGTGCATGAAGGCCTGGCGGCTTTCCAACAGCAGGAAGGCAAAATAGCGCTTGCCGCGCGCCTCATAGGCTGCGGCGGCTTCTTCGTCGGTCATATCACGCACCGTGGAAGCGGCATCTCCCTCAAAATCGATGACCAGCAAGTCGGTCGATTCCGTTTTTTCCATACGAGAAAGCTCGCCGACAATGTATTCCGCAATCTGGGTAGACAAAGCCGTGAACTCGTTTTGCCCGCGGAAATACTTGCGCAGCTCTTCGGCAAACAGGCTATCGGAGGCAAATTCCCCCCGCTTATTGTCGATGTTGTTCAGCGCACGGCGCGCCTGACTGGTCACATACCGCAGGGTGTTTTTGTTGGACAGATCAAGCTCTTCTTGGGCAAACACGTTAACGCAGGAAACAAAATCGAAAACGTGCAAAATGGCATTGTTGATTTTCATAATAGCTAGGGCCGCCGCTCTCTTCGTTAAGATTCTCTTTACAAACGACAAGGATACCCCAGCGCTGCCCCCGTGCTACCCCAACCTAGAATAAGCCTCCACAATCTCTGCAAGATAGTCCCTATAGTTTTGTGCCAATTTGGCAGGTTTTTCAATGCGTACCTGCGTGCCAAACTGGGCAAGCCAGCCAAAGAAAACCGTGCTTTCCAACACCGGCACATACACGTGTGCCGCGCCCTCGCCCGCGGCAACCACCTTGACATCTTTGCCAAAGCGATCAATGACCGAACCGATAATTTCCCGATTAACCAGCAGTGTTACCGACGCCTCTGCCCCACCGAACATATTACAAGAACGCAGGCTAAACTCCTGCACGTCGAAGTGCGTGATGGCCTCATTGTGGGTGGCGGCATCGGACGCCACCGCAAGATCGCGCATGCGGTCGACGCGATAACGCACGAAATCACTGTGTTTGTCGTTGTAGGCAATCAGATAATAGTAATCGGCCGCATACACAAGATTCACGGGAGTTTCTTTGTAGAGGTCGCCGTTGTGGCGCAGCACTTCTTCCTTATTCACATTGTATTCAAAGTAGTGAAACTCAATTTTATGCTTGCAGGCGATGGCTTCTTGAATCGCATCGATGTTGCGGTAGATGCTTTCGTTTTGCATCTTGATGCGGCCTTCAACGTGGATGCGCTTGCTTAGGCGATCGGCCTGGTGCACCGACGCCAGCGATTTTATGCGGTCAACCAACAGATCGCTTTTCTTTTCGGTCAAGAAGCGCGAGCTTTGCACGGCGTCCACCAGCAAAAGCAGCTCTTGGAATTCAAAACGCCGCACGCCAATGGCGTATTCGGTGCGCGTCCCTTTGCGCGTGATAATATCGAGCCCGAAATCGCGCAAAAGGGCAATGTCGCGATACAGCGCTTTGCGTTCGGCAGCAATGCCCTGCTCGGCCAAGCGCTCGACAATGGCAGGCATAGAAAGCCCGTGTTCGTCGTCGGTTTCTTCAAGCAACATCTTCGCCAAACACAGCATCTTCAACTTCTGGTTCACACTGCGCGCCATACCAGCCCCCTCGCAAACAAATAGTCCCGTCAAAATAGCACTGCACTGATTATAGGACACAAAAACGGGGATACATCCCGCGTGACGAAAACGAACTTATCAGCAAAATTCTTTTCTTCGGGCACCTTGATGCCTTTGAAGGGCGCATAGTACAGCTTGACCCCACAGCTCACCCCGCACGACAAATGCGTGCTGCCATTTTGCTCAAGGATGCAAGGCACTAACGCGCCGCAGCCCGCTCAGTGCTGCTCTCTCTCGCTTTCAAGCGGCCTGCGCACATATTCGATACAGTCCCGGTCACAAGCGCCGAAGTCCTTGAAGTTTTCGCGCGCCCGATCAAGCGTAACAAAGTTGGCACCGCCTTGCATCTGGGGATCTTCAAACTGAGTGGCATCGTCTTCCCAATAGCACACGGGACAAATGTCGAAGGTGCCGGGAGGCTGCTTGTCTAAGGTTAGGTAGCCGCAGCAGGGGCAAAGATATTTCGTCTGCTTGTTAATCATTATTTGCACCAATCTACTGGCGGTTAAAGTAATCGATGCCATCATTGGGGTGAAAAAAGGTGCGGATCACGCCTTTTTTGCTAAGCACCAAAAATTCGTTGCTTGCGCTATCGTAATAGCAGGTGTCGCCATCGGTTTTTTCCTTTTTGGTTTTGAGTGTCGGAGCATTCGATACAATAAGGTCGTTTGCTTTTTGCAGGTATTCATCCTGGCTAATGTTGCCAAATTCGCGGCCATGCTTTTTGTAGTGCTGGTCAAATTTTTCCTGGCTGGCAAACTGATAGGCCTGTTCCTGGGCGGGTACGGGCTGCGGTGTGCTCGCAGCGCTGCGAGCGGCGTCGCTGGCAGCATTGCCGGAAGGCGCCACGCAAGCGCACATCCCCACAAACAGGGCAACCGCAAAAAGCAGCGCACACGCCCCTGCCGCACAGCGTTTCGGCTGGAATACACGCCCCACGACCAAGCCCCCTTAGCTAAGCTATAAAGTTATATCAACCCTATTGTGTCAGCATTTACCGCGATAATCAACGCCATTTTCGGGCAAAACTACCGCGCCTAATCGCTCCCCAAAAACGCGCCGCTTTGGCGATTCCAAAGATCGGCGTAGGCGCCACCTTGTTCCACCAGTTCAGCATGTGTGCCGTCTTCCACAATTGCGCCTTGGGACAACACCACAATGCGATCAAGGCTTGCCACGGTGGAAAGCCTGTGGGCGATAACGATAGAAGTACGCCCCTCCATCAGGTTGACCAGGGCATCTTGAATCAGTTTCTCGCTTTCAGAATCCAAGGCCGACGTGGCTTCGTCAAGTACCAAAATGGGAGCCTGCGCCAAAATGGCACGCGCAATGGCTATGCGCTGGCGCTGCCCACCCGAAAGCTTCACACCACGTTCGCCCGTGATGGTGTCAAACCCTTCGGGCAAGCGTTCGATAAACTCCAGCGCATTGGCGCGCCGCGCCGCTTGAT
>JAVWGW010000084.1:0-7034 GCA_036640375.1 Raoultibacter sp.
CCCGATGGTTTCTGCCGTTATGCAGGCCGTTTCTGATGATGGCATGGCCATTGCGCTGGCCACTGAAGGCGGCATGGCGTTCGTGTTTGGTTCGCAAAGCATCAAAGACCAGGCGGCCATGGTCGCACGCGCCAAGGAACACAAGGCGGGCTTCGTTACCAGTGACGCCAACCTTTCCCCCGAAAAAACGCTGGCTGAAGTCATTGCTCTCAAAGAAAAGCTGGGGCATTCCACGATGCCCGTTACCGCAGATGGCGAGGCGCACGGCAAGTTGGTGGGCGTGGTGACTGAACGCGATTACCGCCTTTCTCGCATGGATCGCAGCGAACGGGTCGCTAGCTTTATGACACCGCGTGAAAAAATGGTTGTGGCTCCGGCCGATACCACCTTGCGCGAAGCCAACGATATCATTTGGGAACACAAGCTCAATTCGCTGCCTTTAGTCGATGCCGAAGATCGCCTTGTCCATATGGTTTTCCGCAAAGATTACGATTCGCACAAATCCAATCCGCTTGAAATGCTCGACGATCACAAGCGCTACATGGTGGGCGCGGGCATCAACACGCGCGATTATGCCCAGCGCGTGCCCGCTTTGGTGGCGGCCGGCGCCGATGTGCTGTGCCTGGATAGTTCGGAAGGCTATTCCGAATGGCAGCAGATTGCCATCGCTTGGATTCGTGAAAACTACGGCGAAACGGTGAAGGTGGGCGCGGGCAACGTGATCGATGCCGACGGCTTCCGCTTCTTGGCGGATGCCGGTGCCGATTTTGTTAAAATCGGTATTGGTGGCGGCTCCATCTGCATCACACGCGAACAGAAGGGCATCGGCCGCGGTCAGGCAACATCGGTTATCGAAGTGGCCAAAGCGCGCGATGCCTACTTTGAAGAAACGGGCATCTACGTGCCCATTTGTTCCGATGGCGGCATCGTCTACGATCACCATGTAACGCTTGCCTTGGCCATGGGTGCCGATTTCATGATGCTGGGGCGCTACTTTGCGCGCTTCGACGAAAGCCCCACTCACAAGGTGAATATCAACGGCAATTATATGAAGGAATACTGGGGCGAAGGCTCTGCGCGTGCCCGCAACTGGGAACGTTACGATTTGGGCGGCGACAAGAAGGGCCTTTCCTTTGAAGAAGGCGTCGATTCTTACGTGCCCTACGCCGGTTCGCTGAAAGATAACCTCGATTTGACGCTTTCCAAAGTGCGTTCGACCATGTGCAACTGCGGGTCCCTAACCATCGCTGAACTGCAGGAAAAGGCGAAGCTGACCCTTGTTTCTTCCACATCAATTGTGGAAGGTGGCGCCCACGATGTGCTGCTGAAAGATAAAACCCCCTACGTCAGCATGAGCAGCTCTATCCACTAGCACGCCGATTTAATGGTTTCACCTCTGTGCAGTCCCTTCGGGGGCTGCATTTTTTGTTCGGATGCTATAATGCGCCATCAAACAAAGCGGTGGAAGGCCTACGGTTATGAAAGAAGAACAGCGGGAAAAATTCGGATCACGCTTGGGGTTCATCCTTATCAGTGCAGGCTGCGCGATTGGGCTGGGCAACGTGTGGCGCTTTCCCTATATTTGTGGCGAATACGGTGGAGCTGCTTTTGTGGTGCTCTACCTGGTGTTTCTTGCAATTTTGGCGCTGCCGGTGCTTGTGATGGAATTTTCTGTGGGGCGCGGCAGCCAAAAAAGCATCGCGCGCGCTTTCGACACGCTTGAACCCACCGGGTCAAAATGGCACCGCTTCAAGTGGCTTGGCTTGGCGGGCAATTACCTGCTCATGATGTTTTACACCACCGTTGCCGGGTGGATGGTTTCCTATATGTTCAAAATCGGATCGGGGCAAACCAACGGTTTGGACGCCGCCGCAATCAGCGCGCAGTTCGACGCGATGCTGGCCAACCCGTTTGAGATGGTGGGCTGGATGTTGGTGGTGACGCTGCTGGGCTTGATCGTGTGCAGCGTTGGCCTGCGCAAAGGCGTGGAGCGCGTGACGAAGCCAATGATGATGTGCCTGATTGTGGTGTTGGGCGTGCTGTGCCTGCGCGCGGTGACGCTTGAGGGTGCCCAGGCGGGGCTTGAGTTTTACCTGGTGCCCGATTTTAGCAAGCTGTTTACCAATGGCTGGTCCACCTTTGGTGAAGCGGTGTATGCGGCGATGGGCCAGGCGTTTTTCACCCTTTCCATCGGCGTAGGATCCATGGCCATCTTTGGCAGCTACATCGACAAGAAACACCGCTTGACCGGGGAAGCCTTGCGCGTTGCCGGGCTGGATACGATGGTTGCGCTTCTGGCGGGTTTGGTCATATTTCCGGCCTGTTTCGCGTTTGGCGTGCAGCCAGATAGCGGTCCGGGCTTGGTGTTTATCACGCTGCCCAGCGTGTTTGAGCAAATGTGGTTGGGGCAGGTGTGGGGCACGCTGTTTTTCTTGTTCATGACCTTTGCTTCGCTTTCCACGGTCATTGCAGTTTTTGAAAATATCATTGCGTTTGGCATGGACCAATGGGGTCTTTCACGCAAAAAGGCCGTGCTGTATAACGGCATTGCGCTGATTGTGCTGGCATTGCCCTGCGCTTTGGGGCCAAACCTGCTTTCGGGGATTATGTTTCCGGGCATCGGCGATATTCCGGCGCTGGAAGATTTCATTTTGTCGAACAATATTTTGCCGCTGGGTTCGCTGTTGTTTCTTATGTTTTGCGTCAGCCGCCGCGGATGGGGCTGGAAAAAATTTACTGCCGAAGCCGATGCTGGCAAAGGCACAAAGTTTCCCCAATGGGCGCGCCGTTACCTGCTCTACGGCTTGCCCGTGCTGATCGCCATCATCTTTGTGATGGGCTACATCCCCAAGTTTCAGATTTGGTTTGGCTGGTAAATCGCAAAAAGTGTATCCAAATAACACTTTTGCTAAATCAGGTAAAGGTGCAGGCGGGTTATCTGTTTCGGGCTTGTAAGCGAGGGCGCGGGCAGGAGCGCTATAATACAGGTTAGGAAATGCCGGGGAGGTTTTCTGGCACCGTAGGGCACTAAGAAAGAGGGACACCATGACTTGCAAAAATATTCTTGTCGCATACGACGATTCTGACTTGTCAACCAAGGCGCTGGAAATGGCGATTGAAATTGCGCGCTCGAACCCTGACATGCATATCGATGTCGCCTTTGTTGTTCCCATTCCGCTGCTTCCCGAAACGGATGCAGAAAGCGTGGCGGAAATCATCAACATGATGGTTGAAGATGGCAAAAAGTTGCTTTACCAGGCGCAAGATTTGCTGGGCGATTTGACCGATCGTTCGGAAACTTTGCTGGTAAAGGGCACCGACCCCGCATCTGAACTGTTGAAATTGATTGATGCAGGCGATTATTACCTGGTCATAATGGGTAGCCGCGGCTTAAGCGGCATCAAGGAATACCTGGGCAGCGTCAGCCACAAAGTGCTGCGCAGCGCCGATATTCCCGTGCTTATTGCGAAATAGGCACGCACTGCAAGTGCGCACTACCAGCCTGCACCACAAGCTCGCACCACAAGAGGGCGGCGGAGCATTGCTGGCGAAGAAGCGCTAGCCCTTCCCGGCGGGGGCTAGCGGCACAGTTCCCAAAAGGCCACGGCGGATGCAGCCGCAACGTTAAGCGAATCAATGTCGTGATGCATGGGAATGCGTAGCGTCATATCGCAGCGTGCGATGGTGGTGCTAGCAAGGCCATCGCCTTCGGTGCCGAAGACAAGCGCCACTTTATCCAGTGCGCGAACCTGTGGGTCGGCCAGTGAAAGGGAGTCATCGCACAGCGCTAAAGCTGCCGTGGTGAAGCCCAGATTGTGCAGCTGCACCAAACCGGCTTCGGGCCAGACTTCACCTTCCTGCTGGCCTTCCCCTATGCGCGTCCAGGGAATTTGGAACACGGCCCCCATCGAAACGCGCACGGCGCGCCGATACCAGGGGTCGTAGCAGGCAGGGCTTACCAGCACGGCATCGATGCCCAAGGCGGCAGCGCTGCGAAAGATGGCACCCACGTTGGTGTGGTTCGTAATATTTTCCAGCACAGCAACCCGGCGGGCACCTTCCAGCGTTTCTTCCACGCTGCGCAAAGGAGGTCGGCGAAACGCGGCAAGCACGCCACGCGTTAAGTTGAAGCCGGTCAGTTTTTCCAGTTCACTATCGCTGGTAACAAACACCGGCGTGCTCGCGTCTATACGGGGGAACAGGGGCTCCAAGGCATCCAGGCGCGTTTTTTGCACAAGAAAGGAAAGCGGCTGCATGCCTGCATCAAGGGCGCGCGCGATAACCTTGATGGATTCGGCAATGAATACGCCCTGCTCCGGCTCGATGCGCGAGCGCAATTGCACATCGGTAAGCCGGGCATACACATCAAGCCGCGCATCCTCAAAAGCAGAAATTTCAACAATCATTTAAGCGGTGTGCGAGGTTGCGGCGGTGCCGTCACCTGGCGCGGGGGGCTTGGGTGTGGGGGTGGGCGCTGCTGCGGCGGTCAGGGTGATGGTGGAACCCTTTTTGGCGCTGCCGGTGGGATTTTGCTTCGATACGATGGCGGTGGCGCTGTCGTCACCGGCCACATACACATCGAATCCAGCATTTTGCAGGGCTGCTGTCGCCTCGGCCACCGTCATGCCAATAACGCCGGGGATGGTAATTTTGGCATCGGCAGGATCTTGTCCCTGGCTGATGGTGAGGGTGATGGTCGTGCCCTTTTCCTGCTTGCCGGAAGGCGAATAGCTGATGACGAGGCCTTGGTCTACCGTGCTGCTGTAGGTGCGCTTGATGGTGGCCTTAAAGCCCGCACCTTCAAGGGTGGAAATTGCGGAAGATTCGCCGTAGCTTGTCACATCGGGAACTTCGATTGCTTCTGCGCCCAAAGAAAGATAGAACGTGATGGTGGCACCCTTGGTTGCCTTGCTGCCTGCAGCAGGGTCTTGCCTGATCACGCGGTTGACGGCGACGCTGTTAGAATATTCGGCCGTGCCCGATTGACCTTTTAGGCCGGCTGCATCAAGGGCTTTGCGCACTTCATCGGCCGTCATGTTTGTTAGATCGGGAACAGGAACCTGGTCGGCGCCCCCAGAAATATTAAGGTTGATCTTCGTACCCTTTTCGCGCTTTTCGCCCCCCTTGGGGTCTTGGCTTACCACTTTGCCCGCTTCGATCTTGTCGTCTTTGACGGTGCTGGCACTCACTTCAAAACCGGCGGCTTTCAGCGTGGTAGTTGCTTCTTCTTGGGTTTTACCGGTAACGTTGGGCACTTCAATGCCCGTGCCGCCAGAACAGGTGGTAAGGCCAATGGCAATGCCGGCGATGGCGATGATGGCCACGATAATGCCGATGATAAGCGGCGTGCGGTTTTTCTTCTTGGCGCCAGCATCGTCGCTGCGATAGTTGGTGGAAGCGGGGTTTGTTGTTGCGCCATCCCTGTTCAGGGCGGGCATAACGGCGGTGCCGTCGGCTGCCATGGCGCTGTTGGGGGGCATACCACCCAACACGTGGGTTTCGGCACCCGCGAAGCCAGCGCCTAAGTTTACCGGGCGCCCGGCCAAGTAATCGTTGAGGGCATGTTTCATTTCGCTGGCCGTGGCGAAGCGATGGGTCGGATCTTTTTCAAGCGCCTTCATAATGATGTCTTCAAGCGCGATATCGATATCGGGGTTGATGTCGCTGGGGGGCACGGGCAGGTCGTTTACCTGCTTCATGGCAACGCTTACCGCATCGGGGCCATCAAAGGGCAGGCGACCGGTAGCAGCTTCATACAGCACCACGCCCAAGGAATAGATATCGCTGGTGGAAGTAAGCTCTTTTCCTTGCGCCTGTTCGGGGGATACGTAGTGCGCGGTGCCCAGCACCGAAGAGGTTTGCGTCATGACGGAATTTTTCGCGCGGGCGATGCCAAAATCCATCACCTTTACGTTGCCGTCGGGCTGAATCATGAGGTTTTGCGGCTTGATGTCGCGATGCACGATGTCAAGATTGTGCGCCACCGAAAGGGCCTGGCACACCTGCGAGCCGATTTCGGCAACCTTGCGCTGGTTGATGGCGCCGCGTTCCTTGATAGCCGTTTTCAGATCGCTGCCGCGCACGTATTCCATAACGATGTAATAAATGCCCTGGTCTTGGCCCCAATCGTACACGTTGACGATGTAGGGGCTTTGCAGGTTGGCCGCCGCGGCCGCTTCCTGGCGAAAGCGCTGGGTGAAGGCGGGGTCAGCCGCATATTGGGGCAGCATAACCTTCACGGCTACCACGCGACCCAGCACGCTATCCTGCGCGCGGTACACTTCGGCCATGCCGCCGATGCCGATGCGATCCGCCATTTTGTAGCGGTTGTTGAAAATCCTGCCCGTCATGTTTCCTGCCACGTTTTTGCTCCTTTTGGACACATGGTTGCAAGCTTGCGTCACTCTTTTGGGTGTAAGCCAAGCATACCTTATTTACAATAGACCTTGAACCTCCAAGGCGGTTTTTAACACTTTTTGCGCTTTTGGTGTTGCTACGCCATCCCCACCGGCGCCTTCTTCAATAATCAGGGAAACGACCACGCTGGGATTGCTGCTAGGAGCCATGCCGACAAACCAGCTGTCGTCTTTGGCTTTACCTGTTTCGGCTGTGCCGGTTTTGCCGGCAACCTGCACGCCAGCGATGGCAGCGGGGGTGCCTGTACCTGCATTGACCACGCCTTCAAGCACGGTTTTTGTGCGGTTGGCCACCGATGCACTGAGGGGTTGGCTGAATAGTTTCGGCGATGCGCCATAGCTTTTTTCGCCGTTGGCGCTATAGAGGGCATCGACGAAGTAGGGTGTTTGGATAACGCCATCGTTGGCAATGGCCGCGCCGATCATGGCCATCTGCATCACGGTGGCATAGGGCCCCGCGGAACTTTCGTGTTCGCCCACCGGCTGGCCAACGGCGGCCCAGGCGGTTTCCCATTCGGTCATTTCCTTGGGGTCGGGCATGAGCGATTCGGTTAGGGGAAGCTCGAGGCCGATTTCTTTGTTGAAGCCATATTGGGCGGCGGCGTCAACGAGATTTTT
>JAVWGW010000085.1:0-7009 GCA_036640375.1 Raoultibacter sp.
ATGGATGTGCCCACTGTTAACCCTTGGCCTTGCCTGTATTGTGTGGTTTCCTGGTACCCCCGGCATTCCTATCGCGCTTTCTTTGGCTGCCCGTTTTTCTTTTTGCCTAATCACGCAGATGTACTTTGCCCGAATCGGCGGCAATGGCGTGGTAAGCGCCACGCAAGCTTTTGGCTTAGGATGGATTTTTGTGCACTTGGGCGATCTGGTAGGTTTGACGTTTTCCCTATGGCTTACCGGCGTGTTTCCCTCTGCGCCGTTGCCGTTAGCCAACATCTGCTTTGGCGCTGTGTTGCTTTTGATTGTGGTGGCCATGTTCGTTACCAACGATTCGGATAATTTTTCTCTCCACGCAGGCCTGCCTGCCGCAAAAGCGCCAACAGGCCCCGCACAAGGCGAGGCCGAAAATGATGAAACGCGCCCGCGCGATGCCTTTGATGTGCGGGTGCACGACATGATGAGCGCCCATCAACTGACCCCGCGCGAGCGAGAAATATGTATGCTTTTGGCGCAGGGGCGATCGATACCCTACATCCGCGATGCCCTGGTCATTTCACGCGACACCGTATCGACCCACGTCAAACACATCTACACGAAGCTCGACGTACATTCACGCCAAGAACTGCTCGACCTGGTGCAGCGCTAAGCCACCACACCCAAGGCATGTTTGGCCGCGATGCGCGCGAAGGTGCTGACGCGCCCGCAGTTAAGGCCAATAAACTGCGAAGGATAGTTGTTCGGATAGAAACCACCCTGGTCGTTGCCACACACATACAGGCCATCGATGGGGTCGCCCGCTTCCGTAATGGCCTGACTGTCGGTGGTGGTCATGATGCCGTTGATGGTAACTAACAGGTTGCCCGCCATGCGCGCCGCGTAGTACGGCGGCTGGTCTAGTGCCGATAGGCGATAGGCTTCCTTGCCAAAATCTTCATCTTTGCCCTGTGCAGCCTGGGCGTTATAGCGCTCTACCGTCGCAAGAAACGTTTTTGTGGCAGCGGCATCAAGGCCCATGGCTGCGGCAAGCTCTTCAAGCGTAGCGCACTTTTTGAGCGCGCCCGATTCAAGATTGGGACCAAACCAGAAGCTATCCACGTGCTCTTTGCTGAAGGCCTCGCAATCATACACATCGGCATTGGCCGCCGTCCCCGAAGGTGCCGGCACCATGCGTGAACAGCCAGTGGTTTGGAACTGCTGCATATCTTCCCAATAGCTTGCATCCCACACCGACCAAGAAAAATGACCTGGCTGCTGCACGCCCGCCGCAAAGCCCATGGGGTAGGGCTTGTCTTCGTTGGAAAAGCGCTCGCCCAACTTGTTGACATGCAAAAACGGCTGACTACCTGGCAAAAACATCGTGCCGCTATAGGGTGCACCAAATGCGGTATCGTCGTTCATCAGGCCGCGATTCCAAATCATGCAGGTTCCCGAAGGCTCAAGGCAGCCGCCGGCCCACAGCGCCATCTTGATGCCGTCGCCCTCTTCGGTGGTGGCATCGCTGAGCACGCAATAGCGCGCATTCAGCGGGGAAAGCTCTTCAAGCATTTCATCGTTGGCCGCATAACCGCCCGTGCATAAAATCACACCCTTTGTTGCATTGAACTGGATGTTGCCCTCCTTTGATTCTGCGACAATACCGATTACCTTGCCCCCTTCATCTTGAATAAGCTGCTTGCCGGGCGTGGTGAAATACACCTTGCCACCCTTTTCCTCAAAATATTCAGCCAAAGTGAGCACATGGGCATACATGCCATAGTTCGGGCCATCAGGATTGTAGCCTTCCGCAAAAGTATTGTGGCAAATGGGCGGGTAGTAAGCATGCGCGGAAAGCTCGGGGGCAGGAGCGGCACTTTCCAACGCAGTGATAACGTCCTTACTTTCAAGGATGGCACTCATCCAATCCATCATCTCGCCCGACTTTTCGGCCCAGGTGCGATACAGACGCGCATCGATATTGCTGCTTTGGCTGGTGTCGGCCACCTGGATAAACTTCGCCACATCGACGGGGAAATCCTTTTGGTATTTGGAACCAATGGCACCGATGGCCTCACGTGCGGCAGCCGGTGCGCCACCCTTTTCGATAACGACAACCTTGGCGCCAGCTTCGATGGCGGTACAGGCCGCTACCATGCCGCCATTGCCCGCACCCACCACGACAATGTCAACGTCAACGGTTTGCGCAATGTCCGTGATGGCAGCTGGCTTGTCGCGCCAAGAAGCTGCGGCGGCGTCTTTCGATTTGGCATCTGAGGTACCCGGCGCCTTGGGCGCGCAGCCCACCATCGAGCCTGCAGCAGCCAAAAGCCCCGTTGCGCCAAGCCCCGTGATGAAGCTGCGGCGGTCGATATTCATTTTCTCTCCCATGATTTCCCTTTCCTCGAACTCTTCAAAGCCCACATCCGCTGCGGGCGAATCAACCCCGCAATCATGTCGCGAAAACGGCGGCGCCACATCGCGTGAAGCAGGGTATCTTGGAGGGAGGTCAGGCGAAAAACGGCGAAATCACCTCACCTGAAGCAGGGTAGGAATTCATGAGCCACTCCAAAACGGAATAGCTCAACATGACAAAACAGTGACAATTTTGGGGTGTTGCGATAAGGGGCTTAACACGCAGCTGAACAAGGGTTAGAATACTTAGCACTCAAAGATTGAGACTGCTAACTAAAGGGCGCCCCTCTTCCGGAAGCAGTAGTCTCGCAGATTCATCGAATCGCAAGAGAAAGGCAATTGCATGCGCAAGTTCAAAACTGAAAGCAAAAAGCTTCTTGACCTGATGATCAACTCGATTTATACCCACAAAGATATTTTCCTGCGTGAACTCATTTCCAACGCCTCCGATGCGACGGACAAGCTCTACTTCAAAAGCCTCACCGATTCCAGCATCGCGGCCGACAAAGACAAGCTGGCTATCCGCATCTCGTTTGACAAAGATGCTCGCACCGTCACCGTATCCGACCACGGCATCGGCATGACGAAGGAAGAGCTTGAAGGCAACTTGGGCACCATCGCGCATTCCGACAGCCAGAACTTCAAAACGGAAAATTCAGAACAGCAAGGCAGCGACATCGACATCATCGGTCAATTTGGCGTAGGCTTCTACGCCGCCTTCATGGTGGCCGACAACGTGAAGGTTATTTCGCGCGCTCAAGGCTCTGACCAGGCTTATCTGTGGGAAAGCAGCGGTGCAGAAGGCTACACCATCACCGAGACCGAAAAGCCCAGCTGCGGCACCGACATCATCTTATCCCTCAAGCCCGACACCGACGAAGAAAACTACAGCAGCTATTTAAGCGAACACGGCCTAAAGCAAATCATCAAAAAATACAGCAACTACGTGCGCTACCCCATCCAGATGGAATGCGAAAAATCACGTCAGCTGCCCAAGCCCGAAGATGCCGGAGACGATTACACGCCGGAATTTGAAGACTACACCGAAATCGACACCATCAATTCCATGACCCCCATTTGGAAGCGCAAGAAGGCGGAAGTTGCCCAAGAAGAATACAACGAGTTTTACAAAACCGACTTCCATGATTTCACCGACCCCGTGCGCACGATTTCCCTGCACGCCGAAGGCACGCTTTCCTACGATGCCCTGCTTTTTGTACCAGGACGTGCACCGTATGACCTGTACAGCAAGGATTACAAGAAGGGGCTGGCGCTCTACAGCTCGGGCGTACAGATTATGGAAAAGTGCGAAGACCTTCTGCCCGACTACTTCAACTTCGTGTGCGGCGTTGTGGATAGCCAAGATTTAAGCCTGAACATTTCCCGCGAAACACTGCAGCACAACAGCCAGCTTGTCGCCATCGCGCGCAAGATTGAGAAGAAGATTAAAGCGGATTTGACCGCCATGCGCAACAACGAACGCGAAGCGTATGAAACTTTCTTCGAAAACTTCGGCCGGGCGCTAAAATACGGCATCTATTCCAGCTATGGCATGCAAAAAGATTTGCTGGGCGATTTGTTGCTGTTCCATTCCGCCAAGCAAGACAAGATGATCACGCTTGATGAATACATCGAATCCATGGCCGCCGATCAAGAAGCCATCCTCTACGCAGCGGGCGATTCGGCAACTTACCTGGCCAAAACCCCTATCGTCAAATCCGTTCTGGACAAAGGCTACGACATTTTGCTTTGCACGCAAGACGTCGATGAATTCTGTCTTTCCGCCATGCAAACCTACGGCGAAAAAGAACTCAAAAATGTTGCCGGAGGCGATTTGGGTCTGGAATCCGAAGACGAGAAAAAAGCGGCCGAAGCTGCTACCCAAGAAAACGAGAGCTTGTTAGCCGCCATGCAGGAAGCTTTGGGCGATCACGTTTCCAAGGTGTCCGTTTCCACCCGCCTGGCCGACGCCCCCGTGTGCATCACAGCCCTTGGTGCCGTTTCCCTGGAAATGGAAAAAACGCTGGCCGATGCCCCTGATGGCAGCCAAGTCAAGGCCGAACGCGTGCTTGAAGTAAACGTCCAACATCCCATTTTCAAGACGCTGCAAAAAGCCCAGGAAGCGGGCGAAGCCGATAAGGTGAAGCTCTACACCGATGTGCTCTATAACCAGGCGCTACTGATCGAAGGCATGCCCATTGAAGACCCCATCGCCTACGCACAAGCGGTATGCGACCTGATGAAGTAACGCCGTAAAGGGGCACATAACATGACGGACGATTTCACCACCGAACATCCCAACGATCCGCTTCACGGCATCACGCTGGAAACGATGCTCAAACGCCTGGTGAACAAATATGGTTGGGATGGCCTGGCCAAACGCATTCGCATCAACTGCTTCAAGAACGACCCCAACCTCAAAAGTTCTCTCACCTTTTTGCGCAAAACCCCCTGGGCGCGCGAAAAGGTGGAGAACCTCTACAAAACCTCAAAATTCTGGACGGAATTGTAAGAAGAAACCCCCTTCGTCTCTAGCTCAGGGTCTTGGCATGCTTAATGCGATAGCGCGCGTTTTTTCTTGCGCGCAGACACCAGCGCATCGATGGAAACCACAGCAAGACCTGCCCAGATAAAGCCAAAACATACGGCGTGGGCAGGCGTAAAGGATTCTCCGTAGAAAAATATGCCCAGCAAAAGCGTGAGGGTGGGGCCGATATACTGCAAAAAGCCCATCACGGAAAGCGGCACTTCGTTCACCCCTACGGCAAACAGCATGAAAGGAACCACGGTGACCACGCCGCCAAAGGCAAGCAAGGCAGTGGTTTCCCACGAGGCCAACGATGCCGTGTCACCCAAAAACCCGCGCGTCGCGCCAAGCGCATCGGGAGCCACAAAGCTAACAACAATCATTGCCACGGCAAGGGGCAACATAATCGTCGTTTCCACCGCAAGCGCCGAAACCGGGGGGCAGGCAGCCTTTTTCTTGAAGGCTCCGTAAAGCGCAAAGCTGCCGGCAATCACCAATGAAAGCCAAGGTAGCGTGCCATAGTCAAACGTGAAATACAGCACGCCAAGCGTTGCCAAAAGCGCGCCCACCTTCTGCGCCCCACTCAGCTTTTCCTGAAAGAACGCCACGCCCAGCACAATCGACATCAGGGGGTTTATGTAATAGCCCATGCTTGCCTGAATCATGTGCCCCGAATTCACCGCATAAATATAGCAGCCCCAGTTGAGCGTGCAAATAAGCGCTGCCGCCGTAAGGTAGGCCATCATCGGCCTATCGGCCAGCATCGCCTTAATGTCGACTTTGCCCACGAAGCGCATGAGAATAACCACAAACACAAAACCCCAAAACATCCGGTGTGCCAAAATCTCAAGGGGAGCCACCTGGTCAAGCAGCTTCCAATACACCGGCAAAAATCCCCAAAGAACATAGCAGCCAAAAGCACAGGCTATACCCCGCTGCGACTTCGACGCCGCCACTACGAACGTTCGCGCAGTTCAAAGGGCATCGGGTCATCTTGCCCGCGCCATGCCGGCACCTCAAACTGGAGCATCCAGTACCCCAGCGCGCGGGCGGTAAGCATTTCGGTAAACACCATAAAAGCTGAAAAGAGGTAGCCACCAATAAGCAACAGGGCAAACACAAGCAGCAAAATAATGCTCACAAAGCCCATCGCTGCGGGGCCTAAATCACCCATCGTTGAAGCGGCGCCTGTCATACCCAATGACATCGCAAAAAAGAAGGCAACAAAAATCAAAATAAAGATGGCGATGCTCATCAGTAAGCCCATCACCAGCGCCAAGATGATATTCATGCCCAAAATGCGCAGAAGACCGTTGGGGTCATGGCGAAACATTGCCCATATCTTGCCGAACTGAAACCCTGCCGAAAGCCGATCGTAGACGCTGATACGCATCGAGCCCACCCAAAGAAAAAAGGAGGCGGCCACAGAAAGGACGACCGAAAAAATCAGGGAGAACATGCTAAAAAGCCGCAATCATCAGGAGGGGTCCGGCACCTTGATGGGAGTTCCACCCGTACAAAGAATCGCTCGTGCCCGTGAACATGCCAAAAAGTATCTGCACGAAGAAAGGCACCAGCGCGCACACCAGCCCCAGCACGAAAACAAAGAAACCGCGACTGTACAGCTTGCCATCAACATTGCCAAAAACGTGCGCGGGCAGTGGGCTGTGCACACCCCACGCCTTGTCGCGCGCCCAGCCATAGAGATACCCCGCAAGAACAATCTGTCCAAAGATGGGGATGAGCATAACCAAGGCCAGCAGAAAAACCTTACCCACCCAACCAGGCGAATTCTTAATATCTTCCCACGCGGTCTTAAAATAACCGGCTTGCATCGTCTGCATGACGACCCCTTTCTAAAACACGGTACCACGGCCACAGAACAGCCGCTGAAGTTGTACCACCAACTATAGTGCGCCGCGCCTGCAAGCGGGACATTCCGTTTCCCGCTTGTAACCACGGGCATCAAAAAGGGCCGCCTAAGCGACCCTTTTTTATCGTGCAGTTAAAGCAAAATTTACTTCAGGGTAACAGCAGCGCCCGCATCTTCGAGCTGCTTTTTGACTTCTTCAGCCTTTTCCTTGGCGGCACCTT
>JAVWGW010000086.1:0-6978 GCA_036640375.1 Raoultibacter sp.
ATCCACGTCAAGCGGCTTGGTGATATGCCAAGAAAAATCCCGCATGAAAATCGGCGGCGGTACCTGCGCGCACAGGTGATAGTGGTATTCGCGCAGCGTAGCATCGAAGCGCGCAGAAAACCCGGGCGCGGCCACCGCAACGTCGGAAACAGAAATCGCGTCGTGCGTAAGCGCATTGAGCGATCGCCTTAGCGTGCCCAGCGGCCGCAGCGCCACTTCTTCTGCCGTGCAGTCAAAGCTTATCACCTGGCCACGCGCATGCACCCCCGCATCCGTACGCCCCGCACACGTCGTATCCACCGGCCGCCGAAACAGCAAAGCCAGCATATCTTCCAAGTTACCCTGCACCGTCAACAACCCCGGCTGCCGCGCAAACCCCGCAAACGGCGCACCATTATAAGCAAGCGTAATCACCAAGGTGTTGTCATACATGTCATCCATACTTCCCATGATACCGCAGTTTCCCCCTCCCACCGTCAGGCGGAACCAACAACGTACCCGTCAGGCACGTCCTGGCGGAGCAGATAATCGTGAAAGACCGAGCTGCTTGAAGTAAGCGTACTCCCTGTACGCGCACGAAAGCCGCGAAAGACTTGAACGGTTATATGCCCACCAGGGCGCGCCGTCAGGCGGAACGCCCGAGCAAATCCCCAATCTCTGACAACAGCATGGGCGAAGACGAATCCACCGTCATCGGCAGTTCTGCGCGAAACTTGCGGCCATCGGCCTGCTGCACCAAAAGTACGACGCCATCGCGCCCCGGATACGACATCAGTATACGGTTGAGCCGCTGCGTCGTGGATGCCCCAAAATCGCCCGCTTTAATGCGCAGCTCAAGCAGGGTGGGTTTAGCATCGGCCTCGCTGCCTGCCAACTCAAGAGCCTTCACCTCAAAGGCAAGCAATTGACTGCCCCGGTCGGTAACTTCAAATTTGCCCTTAATCTTCACGATGGCATCTTCCACCAACTGATCGGAGCATTCATCGTATTTGAAGCAGAGGCATTCCATATGTCCGGTGGTATCTTCCAGCATAAAGTTTGCCATCTTTGTGCCACGCTTCGTAATTTTAGTCGCAACATTGGAAACCATGCCCACAAATGTAGCCGCAGGAATATCAGTCGTGCGCTCGGTTAAATCCCCCATAGTAAACTTCGACATACGCGAAAGTGCCGCTTCGTAGGGGCGCAAAGGATGGTCGGAAACGTAAATCTTAAGAATTTCTTTTTCATAGGTGAGCAGCGTTTTTTTGTCCCACTCGATACCGTCGGGTTCGGGGGGTGCTTCGTTAAACCCTGAATCGGGGTCGTCGGCAAACAGATCGAACATGCTTACCTGACCGCTATCGTGATCTAGCTGGCGCTTTGCCGCCGCCTCAACCATGGGTGTTTCATCGACAAAATACATGCACTGCCTGCGCGTATAGCCCGTCGATTCAAAGGCCCCCGCCTTGATGAGCGCTTCGAGCGTTTTGCGGTTGTAGGTGTGCGTATCGAGGCGCCGCACAAAATCATGGAGCGACTTGTAAGCGCCGTTGCGTTTGCGTTCCTCAATGATGGTTTCAACAATTTTTTCACCCACGCCGCGCACGCCGGCCAAGCCAAAACGAACGCCTTCATCGGTTGGGGTAAATTCGAGGTTGGACGAATTGATGTCGGGCGGCAGCACAGGAATACCCGAATGATTGCAGCTGGCAATATATTTTATCAAGCGATCGGAATTGCTCATGTAGCTTGAAAGCGTCGCCGCCATGTAATCGTTGGGATAGTGCGCCTTCAAATAGGCCGTGCGCATAACGATAACCGCATAGGCAGCTGAATGGCTTTTATTAAACGCGTACTTGGCGAATTTTTCCGCATCGTTCCAAATCTGCTTGGCGATGCCTAGCGCAAAACCGTTTTCGACCGCACCGGTGTTCCATTCTTCTTGCAGCTGGCGCATGATGTCGAGCTTTTTTTTGCCCATGGCCTTGCGCAACTTGTCGGCCTTGCCGGCAGAAAAGCCGCACATGGCCATAGAAACCTGCATGATTTGTTCCTGGTAGACCATCGTGCCGTAGGTTTCTTCCAAGATGGGACGCAGGCGATCGTCGTAGTAATGCACGGCAACCTTGCCCTGGCGCGCGTTCACAAATTCGTCGACCATGCCCGATTCCAAAGGACCGGGGCGGTTAAGCGCAATGGAGGCGACAATATCGGAGAAGGTACGCGGCTTCATACGAGCAAACAAGCCCACATACAACGCGCTTTCCACCTGGAACAATCCGTCCATGTTGCCGCCGCACATAAGATCAAACGACGCTTTGTCGTCCAGAGGAATTTCGTCGGGTTTTATTTCGACGCCAAAGCGATCTTTGATGTTGTTGCACGCACGGCTTATAACGCCCAGCGTGCGTAAGCCCAGGAAGTCCATCTTAAGAAGTCCCAGTTCAGGGGTGTAGTGCCCGTCGTACTGCGTGATGATGCCGCCGCCCTTGGTATCGCGCTTAACCGGCACGTGATCAGCCAAAGGGTTGCGACAGATAATGGTTGCACAGGCATGCACGCCTTCGCCGCGCAGATGTCCTTCGATGGAAAGCGCGGCATCGAGCACCTCTTTGCAGTCAGGTTCGCTTGTGTAGGCTTTTTTGAGGTCGGGGTTTTGCGCCAGAGCATCTTTGAGCGTGATGCCCAGTTCGTCGCCCACCATTTTGGCCAGCCGATCCCCTGTGTTATAGGGGTAATCAAGCACGCGCGCCGCATCGCGAATCGCATTTTTTGCCTGCAACTTACCGAATGTGATAACGCCTGCAATGTGGTCTTCCCCATAAAAATCGCGCACGTGATCAAGCACTTCGCCACGGCGTTCATCCTCGAAGTCAACGTCGATATCGGGCATTTCTATGCGTTCTTCGGAAAGGAAGCGTTCAAACAGCAGGCCATTGGGCAAAGGGTCAAGGTCGGTTATGCCCAGCGCGTAAGCGACGATGGATCCGGCCGCCGAACCACGCCCTGGCCCCACGCCGATGCCATTATCTTTGGCCCACTGGATATATTCTTGCACAATAAGAAAGTACGCCGGAAAGCCCTGCTTGATGATAACGCCCGCTTCGTGTTCGTAGCGATCCATCACTTCTGCAGAAAGCTGTTCGCCATAGCGACGATGCAGGCCAATCAGGCACTGCTTGCGAAAAAGGCTATCTTCCGTTTCGCCTTCGGGCAGGGGAAAGCGCGGCAAAATGGAATCGCGCTCCAACACAACATTACACTTTTCGGCCAGCTCAACCGTGGTATCGCAGGCTTCAGGGAAATCTTTGAGCGCTTCGCGCATTTCCTGTTCGGTCTTCATGTAAAACTGGTCGTTAGAAAAACGCATGCGATTGGGGTCGTCGAAGGTGGAAGCGGTGCCGATGCACAGCATAATATCTTGCGCGCGCGCATCGGCGTGGGTTAAGTAGTGAAAATCGTTAGTGGCGATGGTTTTAAGACCCACCGTTTGTGCGACCTTCACCAGCTGGTGGTTTAAGTCGGTTTGCGACAAACCCGCATCGGTCACGATACCTTGATTTTGCAGTTCGATATAGAAATCACCCGGCTCAAAAGCGCCCGCCAGCTTTTGCGCCCAGCTGACGGCCTCATCAAACTGCCCGTTATCAAGCAGCTTGGGAACAATGCCCGCAATGCAGGCACTTGAACCGATAAGGCCCTTGCCGTATTTTTCCAACATGGAAAACGTGGTGCGCGGCTTGTAGTAAAAGTTATCGACGTGGGATTGCGAAACAAGGCGCACAAGATTGTGGTAGCCTTCGTTCGTTTTTGCCAAAAGCAGCAGGTGGTACAGGCGCGGCTTGATGTCGCGCCGCAATTCTTCATCGGTGGTGAAATACACTTCGCACCCAAAAATTGGCTTGACGCGCACACCGGTTTCCGCTTCAACCGCATCGCAGGCATCAGAAAGTTCGGGCACGCCGCTCATGATGCCGTGATCGGAAATGGCCACGGCGGGCATACCCAAATCGGCCGCACGACGCACCATATCCTTCACGTGCGTGGCGCCGTCGAGCAGGGAATATTCCGTGTGATTATGTAGATGAACAAATGCCATGCCTGTGCCTCTTATCAATCCCAAATATGCGGTGGTTTAGCCTTTATGATACCAGCATCGAGCGCGCAATCCAGGGAACAAACCGTGGAGTTTCCCTGCAATATCAGCGGAAAAAAACATGGGAAGCGTGGGAATAGAAGCCTTCGTGCTTATAGCGCAACAGCACGGTGGGGGCAGCGCCCTTACACACCATAACCCGGCTTACGCAGGCATCCAGCGCAAGCGCTTCGCCATCGGCGAACAACACCGCATCGCGCCCGGCTGCATCGGGGGCAAGATTGACTTCCACCACATCGCTGGGGTCGGTAACCACCGCCCGCGTATGCAGGGTGTGCGGCGCCAAGGGCACTACAACCAAGCCGCCAAACCCAGGGGCTACCAGGGGGCCGCCCGCCGAAAGCGCATAGGCGGTTGATCCGGTTGCCGTGGCAATGACCAGGCCGTCTCCGCGCATTTTAGCCATAGAGGCTGCCGCAATTGCCACGTCAAGATCGATGATGCGCCCCGAAGCTCCGCGCGTTATTGCCAATTCATTGAGCGCAAAAAACGTGCGGCACGTGGCTGGTGCAGCATCGGGTGCAGCATCGAGGGCGCCCGGCACTTCTTCGCCAAAGGCCTGCGCCCCGCTTGGCGCATCGCCTTCGCATTCAACATCGATACGCAGGTTTGCTCGGCATTCGCGCACCACATCGCCGGCAAGCGCCGCCGCCACAATGGCCACCACCCCATCTTCGCGCGGGTTGGACAAAAATCCCAGGTTGCCAAAGTTGATGCCCAAAATAGGTACGCCGCTGGTGCCCACATAACGCGCACTGCGCAAAATGGTGCCGTCGCCGCCCAGCACCACCGCCATATCAAAATCGACGGGAGCAGCCGGCGCACCACCCGCACACGAAGTTGTCAGGGGAATATCCGACGCATTCAACAGCGTATACGCAATATCTTGCGCACCCAAAAAAGTTGCCAGCATCAGCGACGCATCGAGTGCTTCTGTGTTGGAGTTATTACGAACTATGAGGATATGCATGCGCACTTCTTTCGGCTTTGTTAGTATGGTTAGTTATTATAGATGAAGCGACGGGGACCCTTTGTGAGCGAAGCAGACAATTCCATTTTAAAAAACACCGGCATCATGACTGCCGCCACGCTTCTGTCGCGTATGACGGGGCTGCTGCGCACCTGGGCTATGGCGTTTGCTTTGGGAAACACCTTGCTGACCTCGGCTTATCAAATCGCTTACAACATGCCTTCCATGATTTACGAACTGGCAGCCAGCGGCATTTTGGGCACGGCATTTTTACCGCTGTATCTGCTGAGCAAAGAACGCAACGGCAAGGAAGGCGCCGATCGCTTTTCTTCCAACATATTAAGCATCGTCGTCATAGGGCTGGGAGCCTTGGCCTTGGCGGGATCGTTTTTCGCGCCCCAAGTTATCGCCACGCAAACATTCACCGTGCAAAATTCCGAAAGCCAAGAACTGGCGATTTTCTTTTTCCGCATATTCTCTGTGCAAATTTTGCTGTATGGCTTAGGTGCCGTCATCACCAGCATACTCAATGCCGAACGCGTGTTTATCGTGCCCTCGCTGGCGCCGGTGATAAACAACATCGTCGTTATTATCACCATGTTTGGCTATGTGCCCCTTTCCCACATCGACGCAAACTTTGCCTTATGGTGGCTTGCGGTGGGCACTTCGTTTGGCGTGCTGGTGCAGTTTGGCGCCCAGATACCCGTGCTGATAAAGCGCGGTTTTCGCTATCGCTTCCGCATTGATTTGCGCGACCCCATGCTTAAAGAAGCGCTGCGCATCGCCTTGCCCACCTTCGTTTACGTTATCGGCACTATGGTCACCTTCAGTTGCCGCAACGCCTTTGGCCTGCAAGCCAGCCCCAACGGACCATCCACGCTCAATTACGCCTGGACCTGGTATCAGTTGCCCTATGGGGTCGTGGCGGTTTCGCTTTCCACTGTGCTGCTTACCGAACTTTCCGAGTGCGCCGCCAAAGAAAATTGGCGCGGCTTCAAGCACCACGTTACCGACGGGCTGCGCAAGACGTTTTTCCTGATCATCCCCTTGGCCGCCTTGGTGGGATGCTTGGCCACCCCCCTGATGCAGCTGTTTCAAGCCGGTGCCTTCAATGCCGAAGACGTCACGTCAGTTTCGGTTATTTTGGCGCTGTGGACGCTGAGCCTGCCCGTGTATGCGGGCTATATGTATATGTATCGGGTGTTTGCTTCCCTGCGACAATTTATGACGTTTGCGCTGGTCGATCTTGTGCTGCGCAGCGTCCAAATTGCGGGATATTGGTATTTATGCAAGCCTGAAGTTTTGGGATTGATGGGCATTCCCGTTGCTGATCTGGTGTTTTACACCGCCATGATGATTGCCACCACCGCTATCGTGCACCGGAAAATCGGAAGCTTCGGCGTGGGCGGCATTCTGGGGCTGTTCGTGCGCGTGGGCGTGGCTTCCACCCTGGGCGCGGCGGCGGCGCTTGCCATCAGCACGGGGCTGGGCAATGCCTTGGAATCGCTGGGGATGCTGAGCGCCATGGTGCGGGGGCTTATCAGCGTTATCGCTGCGGGCGGCGTTGGCCTGGTGCTTTCTTTTGCGCTGTGCAAACTGTTTCGCGTGGCGGAATGCGCCCTTCTTGCCAGCATCTTGCGCAAAATAGGCGGCCTGTTTTCGCGGAAGCAGAGCGCGCCACCCGCAGGCGCGGCAGACCCCTCAGCGCAAGCCCGCCCCGCAGCAGCAGAACAGCCCGTAGCCACCGTTGCGCAAAGCAGCGCCACACAATCCCCCACGGCGCAGCCACAGCGCAGCGCCACACCGGCGGCGCAGCCGTCGGCGTCTTCGCAGGTAACCGCCCCGCAGCGCGTGGTGCGCAGCGGGCAGT
>JAVWGW010000087.1:0-6942 GCA_036640375.1 Raoultibacter sp.
ACGACGATGCGGCCGCGGTCAAGCGCCGGGGCAAGGTCGCCGGTGAACAGATCGCGCGTGTTGGGCGTGCGGCCGGTTGCCACCAATACGCCGGCAACGGTGATGCTGTGGGCCTGCTCTTTGGCGCTGTAATGCACGGTCAGTTTGCCCGCTTCGGTGCTGCTGGCTTCTATGCGCTCGACCAGCGCGCCGGCGCATACGGCGGCCCCGCGCTTTTTCACCACCATGGCGAGGCTTTGGGAAAGCTCCTTGTCCATCAGAGGCAAAATGCGCGGTGCCGCTTCAATCACGGTGACGGCGCAGCCCAGCGCCGCATAGATGCCGGCGAATTCCATGCCGATAACGCCGCCGCCGATAATGGCGATGCTTTCTAGCGGGGGGAAGTTTTCAAGCAGGCTATCGGAAGTGTACACGCCAGGCAAATCAATGCCGGGAATCGGGGGAAGTGCAGGGCGCGATCCGGTGGCAACAATCACATCGGTTGCGGTTAAATCAAGTGCTTCATCTGCGCAAACACCTTGCTGGTTAACGCAAGCCCCCTGCGGCGTGGGCGCGGCCTCGGCCCCAGCCCCCGCCCCAGCCCCAACCCCAACCCTTATGTGGTTTCCCGCACCCAGGGTGGCGCGCCCGGCAATCAGCTTGATGCCGTTTGCCGCAAGCAGTGCTTCCACGCCGCCGCGCAGCTGGTCACACACGGCGGACACACGCGCTCGCAGTGCCGCGTAGTCAAGCGACACCCCTTCAACCTGCACGCCGAAATCGGCCGCATGTGCCAATTGGTCAATAAGTTCGGTGGTGTGCAGCAGCGTTTTGGTGGGTATGCAGCCACGGTTAAGGCAGGTGCCCCCCACGGCACCCTGTTCGATCAGCGCGCAGGAAAGCCCCAGCTGAGCAGCCTTGATAGCGGCCGCATAGCCCCCGGGTCCCGCCCCGATAACGGCAAGGTCAAAGTGTGTCATAAGCGTTGCTTCCTTTCCCTGATTGCTTGATCTATTGAAAGGCGCTTCATGCGCATTCTTGCTGTAGGCAGCGTGCGCAATCGGCGATAATCGTGGATTGTTCGGGGCTTGTCTGCACGATGGCGCCAAGGCGCTGCAACAGTGCGGGCAGCGTGTAGGGGCAGCCGCTAAGTGCGGGGGCGATCTGTGCGATGAAGGCCGCATCAAGCGCGTCTGAAAAAACGCAGGCTTGGGCAATGCTGCCCTTTTCAACCCGCAGTTGCACTTCGATTCCGCCCCAGTCAAAGCGTGCGTCGAAACGGTGCGTGAAGGCACACGTTTTCCCGAAGCGCCATTCCCACGACGCAAAAAAGTCGGGGCGCGCCTGCTGGCGCACATTGGCAAGGCGTTCGGGGCAAAGCGCCTGCGCCTTCATGTCGTACACCTGCGAAAGCGCGGCCACCAGTGCGGCTGACAAACTTTCAATAGTGATGGCGGGGCACAGATCCCCTAGGTTCACAACGCGCGCCTTAACAGAATCGATGCCCTTGGCTTCCAGCTTGCGCGCATCGGGGCACAAGTAGCGCCCCAAATGCGCGGTGTCCACAGCAACCATGAGCGTGCCGTGGTGGTAGTGGGCATCGCCCGTGTGGAAAAAGGCGTTGCCCGAAAACTTCGCGCCGTCGATGCTGATGTCGTTGCGGCCAGAAACCACGGCGTCAAGCCCAAACGAAGCGAGGGCACAGCAAATCACCTGCATGTGGCGCGCCACGTTGAAGTGGGGGTCGCGCGCCAGAAACGTGAAGTTGAGGTTGCCCAAATCGTGAAAGACCGCGCCGCCCCCCGAAAGCCGCCGGGCAAGGTGTCCGCCCTGGGCTTCAAGTGTGGCGATGCGGCATTCCTTCCACGGGTTCTGGTTGCGCCCGCACACGACGGTCCTGCGGTTTTGCCACAGATACATAACAAGCTCATCGCTCCCAAGTGAAGCGAGCAGCGCTTCTTCCAGGGCGATATTTTCATACGGGTTGGTGCCCGCTTCAAGGTGAACATGAACCTGCTTAATCACAGGGCATCCAGCGCAGCTGTGGCTTGCGCGCAGCAAGCACTTCATCGGGCCGGCCGACGCGCGTGGAATGCGGCGCTGCGTGCAGCGTTTCGGCATCACTTTGGGCTTCGCGATAGATGGCACGGAAGGCCTGCGCGGCCGCATCAAGCGTTTCGCGGCTTTCGGTTTCGGTGGGTTCCACCATCAGCGCTTCGTGCACGATCAGCGGGAAATACATGGTGGGCGGGTGCATGTCGTAATCAAGCAGGCGTTTGGCCACGTCAAGCGCGCAAACGCCGCACTCTTCTTTCAGCGCGCCCAAATCCATGACAAATTCGTGCATGCAGGGGCCGGGGTAGGCCATGGGGTAGATGTCGGCCAGCTGGTGCATAAGATAGTTGGCGTTGAGCGTGGCTGTTTGCGCCGCCAGCGGGATGCCTTCGCGGCCCAGCGTCATGATGTAGGCCAAGGCGCGCACCAGCACGCCGAAGTTGCCGTAAAACGATTTCATGCGGCCCAAGCTGTGCGTGGGGGTGGCAAAGGTATAGCTGCCTTCGTGTTCAAGCACGGTCGGTGTTGGCAAAAACTGCGCCAGGTGCGCCTTGCATCCGACCGGGCCCGACCCCGGGCCGCCGCCGCCGTGCGGGGTCGAAAACGTTTTGTGCAAGTTGAGGTGCACGCAGTCAAAGCCCATGTCACCGGGGCGCACAAGGCCCATGATGGGGTTAAGGTTGGCCCCGTCGTAATAGCACAGGCCGCCCGCTTCGTGCACGATCGCACAAATTTCCAAAATGTTTTTATCGAAAAGCCCCACAGTATTGGGGTTGGTCAGCATCAGGCCGGCGGTGTCAGGCCCACACGCCGCGCGCAAAGCGTCAAGGTCAACGCCGCCCTGTGCGTTGGAAGGCACATTAACGGTGGTGAAGCCCGCCATGGAAGCGGTTGCCGGGTTGGTGCCATGCGCCGAATCGGGAACGATGATCTTCGTGCGCTCGGTGGCACCTTGTGCCTGGTGATAGGCGGCAATCAGCAGCACGCCGGCGTATTCGCCGTGGGCTCCGGCAGCGGGCTGCAGCGTGACGGCATCCATGCCGGTGATTTCGGCCAGCAAATCGCAGGTTTTCGCCATAACTTCCAGGCAGCCCTGCACGGTGTTTTCCGGCTGCAAGGGGTGGATGGCGGTGAAGCCGGGCAGCGCGCAAAGTTCTTCATCGATGCGCGGATTGTATTTCATGGTGCACGATCCCAGCGGGTAAAACCCGTTGCTTACGCCAAAAGCTTCATGTGCCAGGCGCGTATAGTGGCGATCCAAATCGATTTCGGCCACTTCGGGCAAAGCGGGCGCTTGAGCGCGACAAAAGCGCGCGTCGGGGGTGGCGGCGGCAACGTCGCAGGTGGGCAGCAGGGTGGTGCCGCGACCGGGTTGGGATAGTTCAAAAACAAGCTTCATCTAGGCCACCTTCCGCAAAATCTGAACAAGCCGATCTATCTGTTCCTTGGAATTCATTTCGGTGACACACCACAAAATGCCGCCTTCAAGGGGAAGGCCGCCCAAGATTCCTTCGGCGGCAAGCGCGCTTTCTAGCTGGGTGCCTTCCACGGGGCAGGTCGTGACAAATTCGTTGAAGAAGGGCTGGTCATACACCAGGTCGAAGCCCTCAAGCGCGCAGATCTGCTCGGCTGCGTAATGGGCCTTCGCATAGCTTAACTTGGCCACCTGGGAAAGCCCGGCAGGCCCCATAGTTGCCAGGTAGACGCCGGCAGCCAGCGCGCACAAAGCTTGGTTTGAACACACGTTTGACGATGCTTTTTCACGGCGAATGTGCTGTTCGCGCGCTTGCAAGGTCAACACGAACACGCGCTCGCCCTGTGCATCCTGCGTTTGCCCCACGATGCGGCCGGGAAGCTTGCGCAGCAGCGCCTGTGTGCAGGTGATAATGCCCAGGTAAGGGCCGCCAAACGAAAGCGGCAGCCCAAGCGGTTGGCCTTCGGCTGTGCAGATGTCGGCACCCACTTCACCCGGCGTTTTAAGCAGGCCAAGCGATGTGGGCTCCACGTGCATGATAGCTTTGGCACCCGCCGCATGGATGGCGGCAACAAGGGCATCGGCATCTTCGAGCACGCCGAAAAAGTTTGGCTGCTGAAAAAGCGCGCAGGCGCAGGTATCGCCCAGCGCAGCGCTGAAAGCATCCAGGTCAACGGCACCTTCGCGCGACGGCACCACGACCACGTCGGTGTTGCGCCGCGCACAGTAGGTCTGCACGGTTTCAATCACCTGCGGGTTCACGGTCCCTGAAATCACCACGCTTGAACGCTTGCGATCCTGGCACATGAACACGGCTTCGGCGGCGGCAGTGGCGCCATCATAGAGCGAGGCATTCGACACATCAAGGCCGGTCAACTGGCACATCATCGTCTGGTATTCAAAGATTGATTGCAGCACGCCCTGGCTGATTTCTGCCTGATAGGGCGTGTAGGCCGTGACAAATTCCTCTTTTGTGGTAACAGTTTTCACCAGCGCGGGAATGAAGCGATTATAGGCACCAGCGCCGCGGAAAAGGGAGGTAAAGACGGTGTTTTTAGCCGCCATCGCCTCTATGTTGGCGCGCAGTTCCAGTTCGCTTATGCCGTGGGGGATGTCAAGCGCGTCAAGCGTTAAGCCGCTTGGCACATCTTTATATAAGTCGTCAATTGTTGCCACACCGATAGCGGCAAGCATCGCCGCGCGCTCGGCTGCGGTGGAAGGAAGATAATTACCCATGAAAACCTTTCCTATCAAAAATGAAATACAGGCCACGCCGCCGCTTGGAAAGCCGGGGCACGCTAGCTAAGGTAGCGGTTTGCGTATTCTTCGGAATCGATGATATCGGGGCTAAGCGTGGCATCGTTGACGTGGATAAACCAGGCTTCATAGGGTGTTTCGTTGATAATTTCGGGGTTGTCTAAAACCTTTTCGTTCACTTCGGCAACGGTGCCCGAAACGGGGCTGATAATGTCGGAAACCGCTTTGACAGATTCAACATCGCCGAACACTTCGCCGGCCACCACTTCGTCGCCCACTTCGGGAAGGTTCACAAATACCAAATCGCCCAGTTCATTTTGGGCGTAATCGGAAAGGCCTACGATGGCGGTGGTTCCGTCGGTGGCCACCCATTCGTGGGTGTCAAGATAGCCTAGTTCTTCGGGTGCTTGCATTGTTTTCCTCCTTGATTGTGCTGGTCAAATGTATGAAACGCCGTTATTGTTGCAGCTTAAACACTTACGCGATCTTGTAGAAGGGCAGCGCCACAACCTCTGCGCACACCCGGCGGCCGCGCACATCCACTTCCACGGCGTCGCCGATTGAAACCGCGCCGGCATCCACAAGCGCCATGGCATAGGAGCCTTTCAAATGCGGGCAATACGTGCCCGATGTTGTGCTGCCAATTAAGGTGTCGCCCACAAAAACATCTTGGTGTTCGCGGATAATGCCGCGGCTGGTGGCCTGCAGCCCGATGCGACAACGGGCGGGTGTGCCTTTGGCTGCCAGCGCTTGCTTGCCTATAAAGTCGGCCTTGCCCATCTTTACGCCGAAGGCAAGCCCGGCTTCCAAGGGGTCGATGCTCGCATCCATTTCGTGGCCATAAAGGGGCATGGAAGCTTCAAGGCGCAGCGTGTCGCGCGCACCCAGCCCGCAAGGGATCAAGCCGTCTTCGGCACCCGCTTCAAGCAGGCAATCCCATAAATCCCAGCCAGCATACGAATAGCAAAACAGCTCGAAGCCGTCTTCGCCGGTGTATCCTGTGCGCGAAACAAAGCAAGGGATATCGGCCACATCCATCGTGGGGGTAAACGAATAGTAGCCGCGGGGGATGTCGTTGGGGTCGCAGATGCGTTCTAAAATGCGCTCGGCGGCAGGTCCCTGCAAAGAAAGCAGCGCCAAATCGTCAGAAATATCCTGTAATTTGGTATCGGGCAGCAGGTGGGCCTCCATCCAGGCCTTGTCCTTTTCCTTGTTGGCCGCATTAACAACCGTGAGGTAGTGATCTTCTCCAAGGTGGTAAACAAGCAGGTCATCGATGGTGCCACCGTGTTCGTCACACATCGGGCTGTAGCGCACTTTACCCACCGCTAAATCCGTGAAATCATTGGTGAGCAGGTGGTTCAGGGTATCAAGCGCGCCCGCGCCCAAAAACTTTATTTCGCCCATGTGCGACACGTCGAACAGCCCGCAGCTGTTGCGCACCGCAAGATGTTCCGCCATAAGCCCTGTTTGGTACTCGATAGGCAGCAGATAGCCGGCAAAGGCGACCATTTTGCCGCCGCTTTCAAGATGCGCTTCATACAGCGGGGTTTTTTGCGCGTCAGGCGCGTCTTCCTGTGCGCCAGCGCAGGCATCGACCACAGTTTCACTCACGGCATTTCCTTTCAGTTGTGCGCCCATTAAAAAAGGCGCGCCGAGGTATCTCGTGCGCGCCTCTGTTGCTTTCGCTGGTGCACACAATACCATGACCCGTCGTGTGGGGGAAAGGAAATAATGCAGCCTTCCGCGAGTGGCGTCGAGGAAGCCGAAAGCTAAGGGGAAGCGGTGGCTGTGATTAAATGGGCAGGCGTTTTTTGCTAAATACAAACGCGCTCGCGCATAAAAGCACGATGATAGCAGCGCCAAAAACAAGATAGGCCCACAGCGTTTCTACCGATCCGTTTACAATGCCCACGCTATCAAGCCAACCGAAGGGGCTCAGCTTCGTAAGAAATTCCGTCTGCTGGCCGCCAACGCCGCCAAGCATATTTATCACAACAAGCGCAATGGGAACACCCGCCGCAAGCCCTGTGCCAAGCTTGCTGTCACAAAAGGCCACCGATAAAAAGTAGGAAAGCATCGCCACCATAGTCGTCAGTAAAAAGGTCACGGCAACAAGGTTAAGGTAGGCCGAAAGCCAATCCGCTTGCAAGTAATCGCTCATGGTTGAAAGTATG
>JAVWGW010000088.1:0-6867 GCA_036640375.1 Raoultibacter sp.
TTTTGAAGAGACTTTGAGGCAGCCGATCTCGGGCTGCTTTTCGTGTGTTTGCACAGCACATATCCTTTGTTTGTTCAATAGTCCGTCTTGGGTGCGTTTAAGTGATTTGTTGTATGCCGCAAAAGCAAGGAAGTGCTTTAAAAATCTTGTTTACAATTTTATCCATTCAGCTTCATTTGTGCAACTTATAGCACCTTTTGCACAGGAATATGTATGGTAATACCATCGCTTCTGACGGTAATGCTGGGGTCAACCGCTGGATCAAGATAATAGTCGCGCGCAAGAGCCTGATAGGCTTGGGTTATATGCGCTGTAAACTCCTGCAAATCATCAGAAGAAAGCTTTAAGCCCCGCTTGTCTTTGTCGCGCGTTTTGGGTGACCTTACACAGCCCTGAAAAGGAGGGGTACCCTGTGGTGTTGCCACATCGAGCGTTTGCGTGAGCGCTTCAAGTGGTTTTATTTCGCCGTCAAGAATGCGCCGCGAGCTACGTTCGGAAAGCGTAAGCCCGAGCGTAGCTGCAAGGTGAGTGAATTCTGCAGGGTCGGCGGCACAGCACAGGCGCTTCACCAAGGAAAGCTCTTCAACGTCAGTTAAAAAAGCGCGCTGCCCCTGAGAGGTGATGGCCTGGCCATAGGCTAGCAGCGTGGCGGCAATTTCTGTAGGAGAACCCTGATAAAGCGTGCAGGTATCCTGTTCTTCCAAGGCGAATTCGACAGCACAACGGTTGATATTGCGCGGCCCGCGCACACTGAGGTTGCCGCTTTCATCAAAAGAGAGGGAGGGCCAAGACGATTGATCGGTTTTTTCTGGTAAGGTACGCGTATTGCTGCGCACAAAAAAAGCGCTGCCTTGTCCTTTGCCCGATGAAACAACCTGCGCGCATTCCGTGTTTGAACGAATGGAAAAAAGGGCCATTCCGCGGCCGTGTACGCCCCAGCGATCCATGTGTACGCTATCAAGCTTTGAGGTGACACGAGGCTCAAAAACGTGTTGCTGCATCGAAGCTGGTATACCATCACCATCATCAATTATAGTGATAAGCCGTTTGTCCCCTTCACGGCTTGTTGCAAAAAAAATGCTGCGTGCCCCAGCATCACGGGCGTTACGCAGCATTTCGATAACAATATCTTCCGTTGAGCGAATATCATGACGGGCTTGGCGACGTTCTGCCTCGGAAGACCGCAGGCGAACGTAGCCTTCCCCCAGATCATCTTCGACACGCAGATGGCTGGCACCGCCTGCCTCTTCAATAAAACCTGTTAAATCCTGTGCCTTGTTATTTGGCGTAGTCAACCGCTCGGCTTTCGCGAATAACAACAACCTTTACTTGCCCGGGATATTGCATTTCGCTTTCAATCTGGTGGGCAATATCGTGCGCAAGCACAGTGGTGGATGCTTCATCGACCTGTTCAGGCTCGACCATAACACGCACTTCGCGCCCAGCCTGGATGGCATAGGTGCGCACGACACCCTTGTGGGCATTGGCAATTTCTTCCAATTTTTCAAGACGCTTAATATAGGTATCGAGCGTTTCTTTGCGCGCACCGGGACGTGCCGCTGAAATGGCATCGGCGGCCTGGACAAGCACGTCGAGCACGCTACTGGGTTCAACATCGGCATGATGGGCTTCTATGGCATGCACAATTTCAGGTTTTTCGCCGAAACGACGTGCTAGATCGGCACCGATAACGGCATGGCTGCCTTCAACTTCGTGGTCGACCGCTTTGCCAAGATCATGCAAAAGCCCTGCACGTTTTGCGGGAACGGGATCAAGACCAAGCTCTGAAGCCATAACGCCGCACAGATAAGCAACTTCAAGGGAATGGTTCAAAACATTTTGACCATAGGAGGTGCGGTAACGCAAACGGCCCAAGGTTTTTTCTAGTTCGGGGTGCAAATCATGAACACCGGTGTCAAACGTTGCCTGGGCACCCGCTTCAAGCACCTGTTGGTTCACAAAATCTTCCGCTTTGGCAAACATTTCTTCAATGCGTGCCGGATGGATGCGCCCATCGGCAATAAGGTTTTCCATGGTAACGCGGCCGATTTCGCGACGTACCGGATCAAAGCAGGAAATGGTCACGCATTCCGGGGTGTCGTCGATGATGAGGTTCGTGCCCGTTAACTGTTCAAAGGAGCGGATGTTGCGGCCTTCGCGGCCAATGATGCGACCCTTAAGATCATCGGAGGGAATATGGATGGTCGAAACCGTATTTTCAGCCGTGTGATCAGCAGCAACGCGCTGGATGGCCAGGCTTAAAATTTCGCGGGATTTCTTATCGCATTCCGCTTTGGTGCGGGCTTCAGAATAGCGGATGATTGACGCTGATTCGTGGGTTACTTCCTCTTTTAGGTTATCGAGGAGTTCTTTTTTCGCTTCTTGCGGTGACATGCCGGCAATGTTTTCAAGGCGGATATTGATCTGCTGTGCCGTTTCAGCGACATCGCGTTCTTTTTTTTCTAGCTGACCCTGCATAGACGAAATCTGATGTTCGCGGGAATCGAGCGATTCAACCCGGCGATCGAGAGATTCTTCGCGTTGGGAAAGACGGCTTTCGG
The DNA here is from genome assembly GCA_036640375.1 of Raoultibacter sp. Classification (GTDB taxonomy): domain Bacteria; phylum Actinomycetota; class Coriobacteriia; order Coriobacteriales; family Eggerthellaceae; genus JAVWGW01. Next base: position 2,562 of record JAVWGW010000088.1, read on the forward strand.
CCGCTCGCACTTCATGGAGGCGTTCCTTGCTTTCGGATTGCACTTCTTGTTTCATTTTGAAAACTTCATCTTTTGCTTCAACAATTGCTTCGCGACGCAGTGTTTCGGCTTGTTGTTGGGCGTTGGAAACGAGGTTTTCCGCTTCAAGCGCAGCGCGCTTGCTTGAGGCACTCATACCAAAACGTGCAATAACAAAGCCGAGAGCGATACCGACTATGACACCGGCTATAAGCCATACGAATTCGGGCATGCGCTCCCCCTTTCTGGTTAAAACTGATAGGATAGGCAGCCCGGCGCGATACAAAGAAAGCCAGGCATACGCCTAGCATGAGCAAACGCACAAAACAAATCGTTTTATGGGGTTATCTATAAAAAAATACCTTGCGGTACGTAAGCTCAAGCGTGTAACCATGATAAAGCTTTACCGCATTTTTGCATAGAGGGTGGGTCTGAGGTTTTGATAAAGCCACATTAATCACGGGAAACAGGTAAAGATTCATACCAGAGGCGCGCGGCGCTTGCCGCCACCGAACTGGAATATCCCTTGCCCACAAGGCGACGATAGGCCCCTTCCCTTTTATTTTTTGCAGTAGGAGGGCGACGATGAAGAAGTGCAAGAGCGCGATCTACCTCACCTTCAAGAGCCACCCCGTAATCGCCGGGCCAGCCCGCTACGCCCGCGGGATCAATGGCGAAGCGACACAGTTCGGCTTCAATGCCCATCATGCCCTTGCCCGCCGATAGACGCGTGCGAATAAGAACATCGGCAAAGCGCGCATCGTCGAGCAGACCACAGGCCACCGCGCGCGCAATAGCTTCATCGGTGGCAAGGGGATCAAATTCTTCGCGTACAAGACGTTCACGCAGCGCTTTGGTGGATTGCTCGCGCACCGCACAAAGCCGTTCAATTTTTTTGAAAGCGGCCTTTTTTGCCGCATCAAAATCGGGCTGAGAGCCAAGCTCCAACCCCCCAGAGCTTTGATTGCCGGGGGGTTGGTGGGTGGAACAGAGCCCCGCCCCTGCGGGAGGTTGTGGATTTTTTGCACAGGGGCGAACATCAGGCAAGGCCGAATCTAACTTTGCCTGTAACTCTTGTAAAAAGGCTTCGTCAATAAGGGGCATGACGAGCTGCTAGGCTTTGACATCAGCGGGTTTTGCAGCCGCCTTATCGGCTGCCGCCGTTGCCTTTTTTGTCTTAGAGGTAGATTGTTCGGGGTGTGCCGCTTTTGAAACGGGTATTTCAAAATGCGTGCGCACCTTGCCTTCGATTTCTTCACGCATATCAGGATTGGTTTTAAGGGTGAGCTTTGCCGCTTCACGGCCTTGCCCCAGGCGTTCTTCGCCGTAGGTATACCACGAGCCGCTTTTTTTCACGACACCGGCTTCGACGCCCATATCGACAATGCAGCCTTCCTTCGAGATGCCTTCTCCATACATAAGATCAAATTCTGCCTGGCGAAACGGCGGGGACACCTTATTTTTTACCACTTTGACGCGCACGCGATTACCGACGAGTTCATTGTTTTGCTTGATGGAATCGATGCGACGAATATCGAGACGTACGCTGGAAAAGAACTTGAGAGCACGGCCACCCGTGGTGGTTTCAGGGCTGCCGAACATGACACCAATTTTTTCGCGCAATTGGTTGATGAAGATGCACGTGGTATTAGAACGCGAGAGCGAACCGGCCAACTTCCGCAAGGCCTGAGACATCAGGCGCGCCTGCAAACCGACGGAAACATCGCCTATTTCACCTTCAATTTCAGCACGGGGCACCAGCGCTGCCACCGAATCGATGACGATGCAATCAATGGCATTGCTGCGCACTAACATATCGCAGATTTCAAGACCTTGTTCGCCCGTATCGGGCTGTGCGATAAGCACATCATCGATGTCGACGCCAAGGCGTGCAGCATAGATGGGGTCGAGAGCATGTTCAGCATCGATGAAGGCTACCATACCACCCGCTGCCTGGGCTTCTGCCAAAATATGCAGTGCCAATGTGGTTTTGCCACTGGATTCAGGGCCGTAGATTTCAACGATACGGCCGCGGGGAACCCCGCCTATACCCAAGGCTGCATCGAGAGGGAGTGCACCTGTGGGGATAATGCCAATTTCAAGGTTCTTGCCGTTATCGCCCAGCTTCATGATAGAACCCTGACCAAACTTCGTTTCGATTTGATCGGTAGTGAGCTTGAGTGACTTCACCTTATCTTGATCCATGCGATCTCCTTTTATGCAGCGAGTGAACTTTCGTGACAGTGTAAACACCAAGGTATTTTGTGTTGTGCTTTCATTATACGAACAAATGTTTGTTCGTCAAGCGCCCCACGTAAAACGTTATAGGAATAGTTTAGACTAACGACCTTACAGGGATCACCCTAAAACCTTACACGGATCATCGCAAAACCTTACGAAACCTTACGAAACCTTACGCAGACCTTACGCCGTGGGCGCTAGCGGCACAGGGCCTGTGATAAACGGGCTATTTATCAGGGCTGTCACTGAGCGTGCGCGCAAGCAGTTCAAGGGCAAAGCGCACCGTTTGAGCCCGCACCTGCTGGCGGTCGCCCGCAAAACAGCGCGTTGTGGCATAGCGAATTTGCGCATCGGCAAGGCCAAACCACACCGTACCCACCGGCTTGCCTTCTTCGGCACCACCCGGGCCAGCAATGCCCGTTACCGCCACCGCCACATCGGCACCCAACGCCTTTTTGGCACCCAGCGCCATCTGCGTGGCCACCTGTTCGCTGACCGCCCCCTGGGCGTCAAGCGCCTGCGGCGTCACACCCAAGCGCACCTGCTTCACGGCATCGGTGTAGCTGACAATACCGCCGGCCACCACGTCAGATGACCCAGGAACCGCCGTGAGTGTGGCCGCTATCAGGCCACCGGTCAAGCTTTCGGCCGTGGCGATATGCACCGAACGCGCCCGCGCAGCAGCAAGCACACTGGCCGCAAGCGCCTCTAGCGCAGCAGGCGTAATCAAAGCTGCTGTGGCCGCATCAAGGGGTGCCAAGCTGGTCACCTTGCCTTCCGCACAGCTTGCCTCCCCCGGCTTATCGGGGTGCGCGCCACCTGCGTTTTTCGCCGCAGAAAAACTGAGCAGTTCGCGTGCTTTGGAAAAATAATCAAGCATCGATACGACCGTCAAAACCAAGGCGACCAACATGACCAGCCACGAAACAAGATAAAGGTGATCGGATAACACCGCAGAAAAATCGCTGACCATGTGGCTATCCTTAATAAGGAACAACACAATGGCGATAATCTGCGTAACCGTTTTAGCTTTGCCGTACCAACTAGCGGCGATAACAACACCCTGGTTGGCTGCAACCATGCGAATGCCCGCTACGATAAATTCACGGCACAAGATGATCAGCACGGGCCAGGAAGGCAGCACATTGAGTTCGATCAAAGCCAGCAGCGCCGCGGTGGTAAGTATTTTATCGGCCAAAGGATCGATAAATTTACCGAAGTTTGTCACTTCATTACGGCTGCGCGCAAGGTAGCCATCCAAGCCATCGGTGCCCGCCAAAATGATGAAAACAAAAGCGGCTACCCAAGGCTTCCACATTTCTGCATCGGGCCATTGGGGAAACCAGGTGGGCCAGGGGCTTAAAAGGGCAATAACAAACAAAGGGACGCCACAAATGCGCACCAAGGTAACGATGTTGGCGGGAGTCCACAACCTTTCAGCCTGCGGTTTTGTTTCAGTCACCGATCATTCGCCTTCCATTTCATAGAGCAGCGTATCAACGATGGTCACGCGCTTAATCTGCCCAGCACTCCCCTGCGCCACATAGGTTACGCCATCGACATCGGGGGCTTGGCATCGTGCGCGGCCGTATAGTTGGCCGTCTTCCTCAAGGCCCAATACCAGCACATCGAGTTGGGTGCCGATGCGCGCAGCTACGCGGGCAAGCGAAACGCTATCGGCGCTATCACGCAGCGCCTGTGCTCGCTCAAGTTTCGTTTCTTCATCAATTTGACCAGGCAAAGTAGCCGCACGCGTACCCTCTTCGCGGGAATAGGGAAACACGCCAACATAATCGAAATCAGCATTCTGGATAAAATCGCAGAGGTCTTCAAAGGCGGCTTCTGATTCACCAGGGAAACCGGCGATCAGCGTGGTGCGCAGCGTAACATGGGGCACGCAGGCGCGAATGTGCGTGAGCAGCGCTTCAAATTCCTTGCGTGATCCGCTGCGGTTCATGGCGCGTAAAATAGAGGCATCGACGTGCTGTAAGGGGATATCGAAATACGAGCAGATGTTATCGTGGCGCGCCACACACGCCAGCAGCTG
>JAVWGW010000089.1:0-6791 GCA_036640375.1 Raoultibacter sp.
TAACAGGAGGTCGAATATGTCTTCGATGGTCTTCATGATATGTCCCTCATTTTAACATAACGATCGATTATTTTCTGGATGTAGGCGTGCCTTTCGTCATCGCTTGCGTTGTTCAGATGCCAGTATCGGTCGGATCTGTGCCGGTCGAGCCAAATGCGCGCCTCGAGTTCCTCGTGCAGTAAGGTGTCGACAAGCTCGGCTTCGCCTGGTTTTGCCTGTTTGCCAATGTGGACGGGGTTTGCGTATTTGCGCCCGGTTTGCTTGTCGATCCCGATCTTCGTGAGGCCCGGCGTCCCGATCCTGCTGTTGTATATCGGCCTCGTGCTAAACCGGACGCCCGACAGCACGCCAGACACCAGGGCATCTATCTCGTCCTGCGACGAGGCGTGCTGGTACCTCGGCGTCTTCATCCTGACTGCCTTCGCCCGGGCCGTCGAATTAAGTGCTCTTGGCTGCTCGCCAACTCCGTAGGCTTTCTCGCGCTTAGGTTGCCGCACCAGCTTGCTGGATTGGCAGTGTTCAGCCAGCATGCGTTGCTGCTTGCCTAGAACAAGGCGCTTTTGCACGTAGCTAGGCGATTCCAGACCTAAACCTGCGCGCTCCATGGTGGCAACCTCGCGCTTGGTCTTGCGGATACGGCGCTCAAGCTGGGGGCGGCGTCTTTATTCTGGGGTTACTACCTGTGTGCTTGCGAAGACGGCAAAGCCTCTGTTTTTCGTTATTGATAAGTTTGTTCAACCTTTGCAGCTCCCAGGCCTCTATGGCCACGCAATGCCGGTCATGTTCCATGGCTGCGTGATAGTTGTCCATTCCGCTTGTGCTGTTGGGTATCGGCATCGGAAGCGGGCGGCTGCGCCTTTTTGATTCGCTGTTGCGATAGACGGTTTTCACTTCGGGTGGTGCGCCATCGTAAGCAGTGGAGAAGCGCGCCACAGCCCGCGCATGGAGCGTTCAATAATCGTCAATAAGTTCGGCGGCTTCATGCAGCCCGAAAATTTTTCACGATGGTGGAAGGGTTTTAGCTTTGAGCATGGGTTCGATATTGCCTTGCATCAGTTGCGGCACACGTTTGCCACAATGCTTGTTTCAAGCGGCGTAGTATGCAAGCCGGTTTATTCGTAACGATTTGTACTAGATTTGTACCAGAGCAGAAAAGCCAAGGCATTAAAAACAGGCTATTACAGCAGAAAAAGAACGCCTGAACAGGGAATATGATAAAACTTCAAAAATGGTGCGGGCGAAAGGACTTGAACCTTCACAGGGTTGCCCCCATACGGACCTGAACCGTACGCGTCTGCCAATTCCGCCACGCCCGCAAACATGACATTTACGCGAAGTCCTGCGTAAATAGGCAAGGATGAATATTAGCGCAGCAAGGCCGCCTTGGCAAGGTGTCTTGCATGAAAAATACGCTATCATGATTCTAGCAACATAAAAGCGGCCTTGATGAGTGCGCGTTGAAGGCGAGATCTTGTGCGATAACTGCGTTCTTCGGTTTGCTGAAATGTTTGAAATATTTCATGGAAGGTGTGCGCGTTGCTCGATCAGCAACTTATACTCAATAGGTATCGTCCCATTTCAGAGGCGGGCAGTGGCGGTTTTGCGACCGTTCAGCTTGCGTGGGATACGCGCATTCAGCGCCGCGTAGCCATCAAGTGCATCCAGCTTGACGAAAGCGACATCACGCGCGACTTGGAGGGGCACCCCATCGCTTCGGCGATGGTCCCGGGGCTTGATGAAGCGCGCACGGCAGCGCTTCTTTCCGACAACAACATCGTTGGCGTGTACGATTTTGAAATGCAGGACAACTTCGCCTACCTTATTATGGAATACGTCGACGGCATGACGCTTTCCGCTTTCATGGAGCAATGCGGCGACAACATCACTCTCGACATCGTGGCGGCGCTTTTTTCTTCCGTGGCGCACGCCCTTGAGGTCGCCCACGAAAACCAGGTGCTGCACTTGGATATTAAGCCCGACAATGTGCTGATCAATCGCCAAGGCCAGGTGAAGGTGACTGATTTTGGCTTGGCAACGCTTTCCGATGCCGCCGGGTTTGGCCAGGCGGGCGGCGGCACCATCGGCTATATGCCGCCTGAACAGATGCGCTTGGATAGCCTTGATGCGCGCTGTGACGAATGGGCGCTGGCAAGCCTAAGCTATGAAATGATCGTGGGCACCAATCCGTTTCTCGCGCCCAATCTGGCTAGTGCGGAAGCGGCCATCCGGGATGCTGAACTGGTGTTGCCTTCGTTGTGCATGGAAGGCCTTGATGCCCAAGTCGATGACGTGCTGTTCTACGCGCTCGACCCTGATCGCGAAGCGCGCTACGACAACGTGGAAGATTTTGCGGAAGAAATGCAGCCGTTTTTGGGCAATGCAGCGCGCGGGCACAAGCAGCTTGCCGTGCTGGTGGGGCAGGCGTGCGAAGATTTTGAAGAGGAAGAAGCCATCGAGGAACGCACCAGCGTTTTTGACCGGCTAAGCCTTCCTTCGCGCTTAAGCTTCGCGCGGGTGTGGAGCGTTGCGAGTGTGGCGCTTCTGGGGTTTGTGGGCTTGTCCAATATTCCGCAGATTGACGGGTTTACCAGCCCGCTGTTTTGGGGCGTGCTCGCTCTGCTTGTTTTGGCGGCCGCCTTAAAGCCTCATTTGGGGTCGCTGCTGGTGGTGGCCTGTCTGTGCGTTGCGCTGTTTTTGAACCAGGCGCTTATCGCGGGTGGGGTGTTGCTTGGCGCGGCCTGCTTCTGGTGGTTTTTCTCGGGGCGCTTGGGCAATGCGCAGGCCAACGTGGCGCTTTCCCCTGCGCTGTTCGGATCTTTTGGGTTTACCCAGGTAACGCCCCTGCTTGCGGGATTTTTTCTTTCGGTGAAGCACGCGGCAATAACCACGGTGTTCGCGGCGGTGCTGGCGGTGGCGTTGGCTGGCTTTGGGTCGGGCACCCTGATGGGCTGGAATGTGCTTTCGTTTTGGCGCTTCGATGCGCTTGATGTGCAGGCAAACATGTGGCAGTTGTTGCAACAGCCAACAACCTGGTGCATTCTTGCCAGCTGGTTGGTGGCGGCCTGCACCCTCAGTCTTTTCTGTCGGCGCCAAACGCGCCTGTTTGCCTTTTTCGGCGTGGTGGCGGCCACAGCCTTTTTGTGCGCCGGCCTGTGCTTGGGCACCTGGATAGCTTCGGGGAACATGGTGTGGATGCCCGATTGGCTTTTGCTTTTGCCCACGGCCGCCGCCGCCATCGTTATGACGGTAGCCTGCCTGTTGGGCGTGCCACGGCGCAACGAATTCGACCTGGATTAAAAAAGCAGGCCGAAAGAAATCTTCCGACCTGCTGGTGTATCTTGCTTGTGCGCCTTGTTCGCTCGCGCGCCCTTAGTGCAGCAGCTGTGCGATTTCCCCCAACAAAGGTTCAAAGCTGACGCCGCGATTTTCAAAATCGGGCTGCTGGGCAGAAACGATCATGGCATCGTGTACGAAGTTGCCCGCAAATTCCACGGCAGCGTCAAGCGCACGACCAGCCATGATGGCGGCTAGCAGGCACGAGCAATACAGGTCGCCGGTGCCGTGCAGCATATAGGGAAGGTAGGCGTTTTTCGCTTCAAAAAACGCGCAGTGTTCGCCCGCTACAAAGTTGCGGATAATGCCGTCGTCGGCGCGCTGGATGCCTTTGAGCACCACGTGCTTGGCGCCTTTGGCCATCAAGGCGTCGATGATGCGGTGCGCTTCGTCATCGCTTATGTCGGTGCCCTGCCATTCTTCGCCCAAAATGATGGCGGCTTCTGTCAGGTTTGGCGTCAAAATGTCGGCTCCGCAGGCCAGTTCGGCCATGGCGGCGCACAGTTCGGGCGTGTAGGTGGGGTATACCTTGCCGTGATCGGCCATAACGGGATCAACCACGCGCAGCGCACGGGGGTAGGCCGCATAGATGTCGCGGATGCGATCGACCTGTTCGGGCGCGCCCAGAAAGCCTGAGTACACCGCGTCTATTTCCACGCCGATTTTTGCCCAGGCGGCCAAATAATCGGAAAGCATTTCGGTGGTGTCGTGCATGTACCAGCCAGGAAACGCCGTGTGGGAAGAAAACAGGCCGGTCGGAACGGGGCACACATCGCACCCGGCGGCGGATAGCACGGGGATGGCCACGCCCAGCGAGCACTTGCCGTAGCCGCACATGTCGTGCACGGCCGCTATGCGGGGAATATAGGCACCTTCACGTTGGTATAGCACAGGGGATTGGCTCATTTACTTTCCTTTTTTCTTTTCGTCTTCGGTTTCGTTTTCTTCTTCGTCATCATCGTCGAAGAAGCTCCAGTCGTCTTCCACCTTTTCGTGGTTTTTGAACGCCTTGCGTGTGCGGTGTTCCATAATCACGCAGGCGATGACGCTTATGACCAGGCCGGCGCCGACCAAACATCCAATGCCGGCGTAGGTTTCAAAAAGAAAGTGGTACAGTTCGTTAAAATCCATGACTACCTTTCGCGTAGAATCACCATGGGAATATGTGCATAAAAGCCACCAACGTATTCTAGTAGAGTATACTATGCGCGAGCAAGTCCTGTTAGCATAACGCACCCGCTCACCACAGATAAGCCGTGGCGAGTATTCAAAAAAAGGGTTGTTGAACAGGAATAACCGCAGTAGGAAGGGCAACAATGCTTGATATCCGTTTTGTTCGAGAAAACCAAGATGCCGTCGCCAAGGCAATGGAAGCGCGCAATGCGCATTGGGATAAGGCACGTTTTGCGCAGCTAGAACAAGCGCGTCGCGCTGCCATCGCCGAAGAAGAAGCGCTTCAGGCGCAGCGTAACGCCACGTCAAAATCGATCGGTGCCATGATGGGCGCCGGCAAAACGGAAGAAGCTGAAGCCGCCAAGGCCTCCGTGCGCCAAATTAACGAACAGCTTGCGCTGGCTACGGCCAAACATGAGGAAATCGAAGCGGAGCTGGCCGACATTTTGATGGCTGCACCCAATATGCCTTCCGAAACAACGCCGTTTGGCAAGGATGAAGCTGACAACCCGGAAGTGCGTCGCTGGGGCACCCCGACTGCGTTTGACTTCGAACCCAAAGCGCATTGGGATATTGGCGCCGACCTAAATATCATCGACGCAGAACGCGCCGTCAAGCTTGCTTCTAGCCGCTTTACCCTGTTGGGAGGCTTGGGCGCCCGCCTGGAACGCGCCCTTATCAGCTTCATGGCCGATACGCACACCAGCCGCGGCTACAAGGAATGGTGGTGCCCTGCCATGGCCAATGCCACGACGCTTACCGGCACCGGCCAGCTGCCAAAATTTGAAGAAGACCTGTTCAAGACTACGGAAGGCCTCTATCTTATCCCTACGGCCGAAGTGCAGCTTACCAATATACATGCGGGCGAAGTGCTTGAAGCCGAAAAACTTCCCCTTAAGTATTGCGCGTTTACGCCGTGTTTCCGCGAAGAAGCGGGCAGTGCGGGGCGCGATACCCGCGGCCTGATTCGCCTGCACCAGTTCGATAAAGTTGAAATGGTCAAGTTTGCTAAGCCGGAAGAAAGCTGGGACGATTTAGAATCCATGGTTGCCGATGCCGAAAATATTTTGCAGCTGCTGGGCCTGCCCTATCGCGTTATCAATCTGTGCACGGGCGATATTGGGTTTTCTGCGGCTAAAACCTATGACCTGGAAGTATGGCTGCCTTCCTACGACGCTTACAAGGAAATTTCTTCGTGCTCTAACTGCGTTGACTTTCAGGCGCGTCGTGCCAACATCAAATATCGCGACCCGCAAAACTTCAAGGGCACGCGTTTGGTACACACTTTAAACGGCTCGGGTTTGGCGGTGGGGCGCACGATGGCGGCTATTTTGGAAAACTATCAGCGCGCCGATGGCTGCGTAACGGTGCCCGACGTGCTGGTGCCCTACATGGGCGGCATTACGGTTATCGAACCGGAATAGCGGGCGCATGGCAGCTACCGGCAGACGTTCCGTGTCCCAGAAAAAATCGCAGAAAGCGGCTTCTCAACAGCAGAAACAGCCAAAGCGTCGCACGGTGCGACGCCGGTGGCCAAGGCGCGTGCTTTTGGCGCTGCTGGCAGCTGTTATTGCTGTTGCCGCTGCATTTTCCTGGCATCGGTGGCTGCGCTTTGATGATACGGCCGACATGCAGGGTACCTGGCAGCTTTCCCCCGCTACGATGACCGTGGTGATAAACGACGAAAAGATAAAGCTTACCAAAGATGTTGCCTACGGCTATACCTTGAATACCTGGGCGAAAACGATACAGTTTTCCTTCGGCAACCTTACGGGCAGCGGCCTCTATGAGTTTTCTGCCGACCGCACCACCCTTGTTATCGTTGAAGGCAGGCAGCCCGACATCGCTTCGGTGTTGGGCGTGGGCGATATGAAGAAGGAGTTAGGGGAGATGTTTGCTGGCGATGCGGCGGGCGGGGCGGCGGATGCTGCAGCTGCCGCAGATGCTGCGGCAGCTGCGGATTCCGCCCCCCTTGCCGGGCGCAGCGTGTTTGTGAAAATCAGCCATGCCACCGATGGCGAACCCACGACCTTGGTGGCTCCCTAGTGGCGCCCGCCGGGGTCTTGGCGTCTGCGTCGGCGCCCGGCACCCCCGCACCCGAACCCGCCGCTCCGCTTACCATCGAGCGGATTACCGTGGCTGCAGGCCGCATGCACTGCGAGGTATCCGTTGCCCAAAACTGCGCGTTTACCACACCTGAACTGGCACAGCGCGCACAAAGCGTCTTCCCCAGCCTTTCTCGCCACGCCTGCGTCAATGAAAGTGGCGACACCTTTGGTGCGGTA
>JAVWGW010000090.1:0-6681 GCA_036640375.1 Raoultibacter sp.
CAATGCGCGCTTCGTTTTCATCAATTTTTGTCTGGAGGGATTCCACCTTTTTGGTGGCTTCATCGTAGGCGAGCGCAGTCGCTTCGACGGCGGCCTGCAATTCGCTGGGTTCGGCGTTGATGTTTTCGGTTGCGGCCAGTGCCGGGGCTGGGGTGTATACCAAGCCGCCGAACGCAAGGGCAAGCGCAACCAAAACATAAAGCCAACTACTGTGTTTCACTCTTGTCATATAACTCCTGTGCGGCGCGAACCTGTATGCAGAAATGCGAGCGTGTCGCAGGTCTGCACATGAACCCGTGCGTGCTGGGTGCGGACAATCGATAATGCCAAGCCACCCAAGGTGCCCCGATCGATTAACGCTACCCCAAAACGCAACCGCCAGATCGATTACTTTTGTGCGCTTGAGCGCGATTGCTTATTATAGTTGATGTGCGGTTTTGAGGCATTTGTACCTTCACACTTTGGGCATAACACCAGGCAGCTAAAGCAAGGAAAGCGCGGGCGAGGTAAATGGGTTCTTCGTGAGTAAGATATTAGCGGTGTAGGTCTAGAAAGCGCTAACTGTTACCCTTAAACCCTAGGGGAAACTATGCGGGGCACCGATGCGACAAAGAGGGGTGCCACGAAATGAGGGGATATGCGAAAAAGAATCTTTGAAATAGTGCAGCGCGCGCAACCGGGCGATGAAGCAAGCCGCATCTACGACCTTTTTATTGTCGTTGTAGCTTTCTTGAGTATTGCACCCTTGATGTTCAAAGAAACGTTTCCCGCGCTTGAAATGCTTGATGTGGTGACGGTCTACATTTTGTTTCTCGATTACATTTTGCGCTGGTTCACCCATGATTTACGTACGGGGAAGACGGGCTGGAAGGCGTTTTTGGCCTACCCGTTTACTCCTTTGGCCATTATCGATTTGCTGGCCATTCTGCCTTCGCTGGGCATCTTGCCCGAGTCATTTCGCTTTTTGCGCGTGTTGCGCGTAACGAAGGTGTTTCGCTATTCAAAAAATCTGACCATTGTGGCCAATGTGTTTGCCTCTGAGCGCAAAACGCTCTTTTCGGTGTTGATCGTGGCCTTGATGTACATTTTCATTTCGGGTCTGATGATGTTTACCAACGAACCGGAAACATTCGGAAACTTCTTCGATGCCCTGTATTGGGCAACAACGGCGCTGACCACAGTGGGCTATGGCGATGTGTACCCTCATACCGAACTGGGCAAGGGCATATCGATGGTGTCTTCGCTGTTTGGCATCGCAATCATCGCACTTCCCGCCGGCATTATAACCGGCGGTTTTCTGGAGCAAATTCGCCGCAGCCAGGAAGATAAAGTTACCTATTTTCGCCATGCACAGCGCGGGTCGCTTAAAGTAACGCCGCAGGAAGGCTATAAAAATGCGCGCGACTCTATTGCGGCGCATCCGAAGGGCGTCTATTACCTCAAAATGATGGCTTTTTGTGTGGCGCTCAACATCGGCCTGTATCATATAGCATCGTTTTTCAGCCTGCCGGTGTGGCTTGACACCACGGGCACAGCGCTTGCCGCTTTCCTGCTAGAGCCGATGGCGGGCCTGTTGGTGGGCTATGTGAACAACCTGTATCTGGCGATTATTCAGGCCAATGCGGGCACGCTGCTCTATTACATTTTAAGCGCGATTGTGGCGCTGGTATACGGCGTGCTGTTTGTGCGCGGCAAGAAAGTGACGGGCAAGCAGCTGGCCTTAGCAGCGTTTTACTTGGTGGTTGTCTGCGCTGCCCTTTCAACACTGCTGGCGTATGCCCTTGCACAAGGCGTGCCCACGTCGGCTGCAGAACAGGCTTCTTGGAGCTTTTTGCAGGGGCTGGGCATGCCTGCGCTTCCAGCCTGTTTTCTGGCGCTGCTGCTTGATCAAGCTGTGGATAGTTTGGCCGTGTTCGCGTTGGTGTTTGCGCTTTCACGCTTTATAAAGCGCCGCGAATTCGCCACGCCGCCCACACCGGGTGTGCCCCCTATCAGCGATGATGCCAGCCAGGCACCAGCCACCAAATCTTTAGTGCTGGGCATAAGTGTCGGCACCCCCCACACGAAAATCGCCCTGTTTTCCCCCGAGGGAAAGCTGATGGGGAAGCGTTCGTTTATAACGCGCGAAATTCGCACGGATGGATCGGCCGCCAAAATGGATGTTCAATTCGAAGCCTTGCTGATAGCTTGCGGGTATCAGGCGCAGGAAGTTTCCGCGATTGGCTTGGCCGTGCCCGAAGCCATTGCTGCTGCCGATTCGATGCGCGTGCTTCTTAATGTCGATCTTGAACTGCGCGCCTATCGCGCATTCTTGCAGGCATCTTTCCCGCAAGCGCCCACCCATGTGATCGATGATGCTGAAGCCATAGTGCTTGGCGAAGCGGAAAAAGACAAGGCGCCTGCGCGTATAGATAAAAGCGACTACGCCCTCTACGGCGCCTTCTGTCACGCCCGCACCCAACACCAAGAAATCTGACCCCGCCTCTTGGTGGGGGCAATGGTAGAATGAGGGACGTGCGGCGATACCAGGAAAAAGGAAGACAACATGTCCAAAGGAACTTACTCGTTTACCACCCCCATCTATTACGTCAATGCGGCCCCGCATTTGGGCACCGCTTACACGACGATTGCGGCCGACACCGTGGCGCGCTATCAGCGCATGAACGGCTACGATGTCGCTTTCGTCACCGGCTTAGATGAACACGGCCAAAAAGTTGCCGAAGTGGCTCAGCGCAACAACATGACACCGCTTGCGTGGTGCGATTCGATGGAGCCCGCCTTCCGCGATGCGTGGGATATGCTGGGCATCACCTATACCGATTTTGTGCGCACGACCGAACCGCGTCACGCGCGCACCGTGCAGAAATTCTGGACCGACCTTTACGAAAAAGGTTACCTGTACAAGGGTGCCTACGAGGGCTGGTATTGTGTGCACGAAGAAACCTATTATGCCGAAAGCGATCTGGAAAAAAATGACGAAGGTGAACTGGTCTGCCCCGATTGCAAGCGCCCCGTGCGCCGCGCTTCGGGCGAAGAAAACTGGTTTTTCAAAATGTCCGATTTCCAGGGAAAACTGCTGGCGTTCTATGAAGCCAATCCTGAATTTATCCGCCCAGAAACCCGACGTAACGAAATTGTTTCGTTTGTGAAAGGCGGGCTGCAAGATCTTTCCATTTCGCGTTCCACCTTCGATTGGGGCGTGCCTTTGCCCTTCGATGAAGGTCACGTGGCCTACGTATGGGCCGACGCGCTGTTGGCCTACCTGACGGGCATCGGCTATGGCGACCCCGACCGCCCCGGGTGCTTTGAGCAAAATTGGCCGATGCACTACCATTTTGTGGGCAAGGACATCACCCGTTTTCACTGCGTCATCTGGCCTGCCATGTTGATGGCGGCTGGCCTGCCCCTTCCGCATACGGTGTTTGGGCATGGCTTTCTTCTTACCAAGGGCGAAAAAATGTCGAAATCGAAGGGCAACGCGCTCAAGCCTGAAGATCTTGTGCGGGTGTTCGGCGTTGACGCCTATCGTTACTACTTTATGAGCGATGTGGCGTTTGGCCACGATGGCTCCATTTCCATCGAGCGCATGGTGCAGGTGTACAACGCAGATCTGGCCAACACCTGGGGAAACCTTTGTTCGCGCGTGTTCAATATGACGGGCAAGTATTTTGAGGGCTTGGTTCCTGCCGCCCCCGCTTCGGCTGCGGAAAACCCGCTGCGTGCACTCTCCGATGCGCTGTATACCCAATACGATGCGGCCCTTTCTGCCGTTGATTTTTCGGCTGCGGCAGCGGCCGTGCAAAAGTTGGCAAGCCGCGTGAACTTGTATGTGGAAGAATCCGCGCCCTGGAACTTGGCCAAATCGGAAGAAACCGCCGATGAGCTGGCCGCCGTTATCTATAATGCGCTTGAAGCTATCCGCATCATTGCGCTGTATATGGCACCGTTTGCGCCCGCCACATCGGCCGAAGTTTTCCGCCGCCTTTCTCTGGGCGACATCACGGCAGTAAGCGACATTGAAGCGGCCACCTGTTGGGGTGGGCTGCCGGTGGGCAATGCGGTGGAAACGGGCGATCCGCTGTTTCCGCGCCTTGATGCAAAAGAGATTGATCTTGCAATCGATTAGTGAAGAAGCACGTCAGCGGCGCGCGCAAGGCTTGGACGGCGCCGCTACCACCCTTGCTGCTGTTGAAGGTGGCGCGGCCACGGTCGAAGGTGCCGCGCAAACTGCGGCCACCGAAGCTGACCAGCCTGTTTTTCGGGATGGGTGCTTTCGCCAAAAGCGCAAGAAGGGTAAGTGGCGGCTGGTTGTGCCCCCTGCCCTGCCGGTAGATGCGCGCATTGCCGACACGCATGCTCACTTAGATTTGCTTGCCGACACGCCGCTGGCCTTGGCGCAGTGTGCGCTGTGGGGCATCGATTTTGTGGTGGCCATGGCTGATGCTTACGAAAACCCTGGGGCAACATTTGACAATCTGGAAGCCTGGCAAGATGCCGCGACGGCGCTGCTTCCTGAAGTGCTAGCCGCGACGGCTGCCTGTCTGGTCGAAGAACAAGGCGGCACCCCCGCCGCTGCGGCCGATGCCGCTGCGTTTGCTGCCGACTTCCCGCGCTCGCCGGTGCCGCACTTGCGCATCGCGCTTGGCTGCCACCCGCACAACGCGAAGGATTACAGCGATGCCCTTGAATCTGACCTGGTGGCACGCTTGCATGACCCGCGGGTATGCGCCATCGGCGAAGTGGGGCTAGATTACCACTACGATTTTTCCCCGCGTCCCGTGCAGCGCGAGGTGTTTCGCCGACAGATTCGTCTTGCCCACCAAACGGGCTTGCCGCTGATATTGCACTTGCGTGAAGCCCACGACGAAGCAATGGCTCTTATGCGCCAGGAAGGCTTTCCCGAAGCGGGCACCTTGCTGCATTGTTTTAATTTGGATGCCGCTGCGTTGGCGCCTTGGGTGGATGCGGGCTGCTCCATTGCCATCGGCGGGCCGGTCACCTTCAAGAAAAGTGACGATGTGCGCCGTGCGGTAGCGCTGATTCCGTCTAAGAAACTTCTCAGCGAAACGGATAGCCCCTACATGACGCCCGAACCGATGCGTGGCGGAGAATGCGGACCGGCACATACCCTGTTCACGGCGGCGGCGCTGGCTGATGCGCAGGGATGCATTTCCTCAGCGCAGCGCAGTGCTTTTTTTGCCACCTTGCACCAAAACGCACTCGACCTTTTAGATAGGAAGCCCACCCCGTGGCAACAAAACATCTGATTATCTGTGGCTCACCCCGCGCAAAGGGGCGCAGCGCACTTATTGCTTCGCAGCTTTACAATCACCTTACGGCCACGCAGCCCACAGCGCTTGTGGCGGCATTTTGTGTGTGCGACCATGCGGTGGCCGGCTGCCAGGGCTGTGACGCATGCCGGCAGGATTACAGCTGCATTATCGATGATGACATGCAACTTCTCTACGAACTGCTCGACACGACCGACATGATCCACGTGGTGTCTCCCGTGTACTTTGCAGGTGCTCCCGCCCAGCTCAAGGCGGTGCTCGACCGCATGCAGCCCTATTTCTGGGAAAACGTGCGCGCGCAAGCGAAGCGCCCTGCGCAGCTGTATGTTGTGGGCGAAGGCGGCGACCCCCACGGCTTTGATCCCCTCGTTGGCTGTGTACGCTCGGCGCTGGGGGTGGCGGGATTTTCGCTGGAAGCCGTACATAATTTAGTGGCTTGCGTGCCCGATCCGCTTGCGAGCGATTTCGATGGCGTCGTACCCGATTTTGTCGGCACCGCCCTGGTGGGGCGGTCTATATCCCCTGAAGAAGGCGGAAACCATGCCTGATAAGCTTTCCCCCCTCGCTTCAGTGTCTGCCACGCGCGAGGTGTTGCAGGCGCATGGACTTGCCACAAAAAAGGCGCTTGGCCAGCATTTTCTTATTAGTGACGGCGTTGTTGCCCGCATCTGCGAAACGGCCGAACTTTCCCCCAGCGATGTTGTTTTGGAAGTGGGGCCGGGCATCGGCACCCTCAGCATCGCGCTGCTTAAGTGCGCGGGGCAGGTGATAGCTGTTGAGCGCGACAAGGATTTGCCCGCCGTTTTGGCGCATACCTGTGCCGAATATGCCGATCGCTTTACGCTGATCAGCAAAGACGCCCTTGCCCTGACGCAGGATGACCTGCCGCGCGCGCCTCGCAAGTTTGTGGCAAACCTGCCCTATGCGGTGGCGGCCACGCTCGTGCTCGATTTCTTCGAGCGCTTTGGAAGCTTGGATTCTGCAACGGTGATGGTGCAGGCCGAAGTGGCCGATCGCATGTGCGCGCACGCTTCCACAAAAACCTACGGGGCTTACACGGTGAAGCTTTCCCTGTTTGCCCAGCCCACTGCACGTTTTTCTGTGGCGCCCGGCAATTTCTTTCCGCCACCGCGCGTGGAATCTTCCGTGCTCAGGCTTGATCGGCGCACCCCCTGTGACGCTGCGGGCACCCCCCTTGATGCGGACCAGGTGCGTGCCACGTGCATGATGGCGGATGCCGCATTCACCAATCGCCGCAAAACGCTTGCCAATTCCTGCAAAACCTATTTTGCCCAAGCGCCATCAGCCCAGGTGCAAGGCGTGCGGGAACACTTGGACGATCTTTTCGCTGCTGCCGAAATCGACCCCAGGCGTCGTGGCGAAACGCTTT
>JAVWGW010000091.1:0-6676 GCA_036640375.1 Raoultibacter sp.
TCTTCGCGCGGCCGCGGTCGCCGTGGCAGCGGTAATGGTAATGGCAATGGGGCGGCCAGCACGGCCACCACAGCAGCACAAAGCAACACGCGGGGCTCGGCACCGAAGGATCCCAAAGCACTTTTGAAGGTTATCCCTTTGGGCGGCCTTGATGCCATCGGCAAAAACATGACCGTGTTTGAATGCAACGGCGACATGATTTTAGACGATGCCGGCCTCATGTTTCCCGATGATGATCATCCGGGCATCGATCTTATCTTGCCCGATTACACCTACGTGCTCGAAAATGCCGACAAGCTGCGCGGCATCGTGCCCATCTATGCCACAAAGCTTACGCTGGGTCTGATCGAAGGCAAATTTGCCGAACACAAAATCAAAAATGCGAAGCTTATCGAAATCAAGCCGGGTCAGCAAATCAAGCTGGGCTGCTTCACCGCCGATTTCTTCGCGGTCAACCATTCCATCCCCGGTGCGGTGGGCATCTTTTTCCAAAGTCCTGCGGGAAACGTGCTGCACACGGGCGACTTCAAACTTGATCAAACCCCCATCGATGGCGTGCATACCGATTTCGGTGCCCTAGCGCGTTTCGCCAAGGTGGGCATTGATCTGTTGATGTCGGATTCCACCAACGCCTTAAACCCCAACTTCACCGCTTCCGAAGCCGAAGTGGGCAAAGCGCTTTCCACCATCATTTCCCAGGCTCAAGGCCGCGTTATCATCGCGTCGTTTGCCAGCCACATCCATCGTATGCAGCAAATTTGCGATGCGGCGGTGGCCTGCGGACGCAAGGTTGTCGTCACGGGGCGCTCGATGGTGCAAAACACTGAAATCGCACGTCGTTTAGGCTATTTGAAGGTGTCGGATAACGATATCATCGATGCTTACGACTTAAAGGGCATCCCGGCCGAAAAAGTGGTTATCATGTGCACGGGGTCGCAGGGCGAACCGCTTTCGGCGCTGGCACGCATATCCAACGGCGACCACAAAACGATCGACCTTGAACAGGGCGATACCGTCATCATTTCGGCCACGCCTGTTCCCGGCAACGAAAAAGCCGTCACCCGCGTTATCAACTCGCTGGCCAAGGTGGGCGCCGATGTCTATGACAAAAACCGCGCGCGCGTGCATGTTTCGGGTCATGCGGGGGCAGAAGAACTCAAAATCGTGCTTTCCATTGCTCAGCCCAAGGCCTTCATGCCGGTGCATGGCGAAGCGACGCACCTGCGCGCCCATGCCGATCTAGCTAAAGCGACAGGTGTTGCTGGCAACAATATATTCCTCTGCGAAAACGGCGAAAGCCTTGAGCTTTCCGCACGCGGCATCCGTCGAGGTCAAACAGTGCAAAGCGGCATCGTGTACGTCGATGGCCTCAGCGTGGGGGATACCTCTGAAGATGTGTTAAACGAACGCAACGCCTTAAGTTCGCAGGGTGTCGCTTCCGTTGCTGCTGCCGTTTCGGGTGCGCGCAAGGAAATTATCGGCGCCGTTAAGGTGGAAATGCGTGGTATCACCGGTGGCGACGACGAAGATTTACGCTCAGATGCTTCCTATCGCGTGCAAAAAGCACTGAAAACCGCACTTGCCAAGGGAGGTACGCCCGCAGATTTTGAGCGTGCCTGCAAAAATGCCCTGCTTTCCATTTTATGGGAGCGCACAAAGCAACGACCCATGGTTGTTGTGAACTTACTCGATGTTTAGCCTATAATGAATGTAGTATCCTCAAACGCAGATTAAACGCAGCAAAAGGAGTTTCACTGTGGCTCGGAATTCCGGTTCTACAAGCAAAGATACACCGAAGAGCAAAAAGGCGGCAACTCCGGCTGCCAAGCATGCCCAAAAAAAGGAAGGTGCACGCGCCCCGCAACCCGAGGAGCGTGCACGTTTTTTCGACGATCGCACCCGCAACGATATTGTGGGGGTGTGCATTGCCGTTTTCGCGGTGGCGCTGTTTGTTACCGCCGTCATGCCGCCCGATGCCCTGGTGACTTCCTGGGTGTCGCAGGGCTTGCACCTTGTTTTGGGCGTGGGAGCCTATGTGCTGCCCTTTTTCCTGCTTATCGTGGGTGCCAGTTTCCTTATTCGCTTTGAAAAACCGCATGTGCCCGCACGTATCCTTTTGGGGCTCACTCTGGTATTTGTGGCCGTGTTGGTGCTGTTATCCCTGTTCACGCAAGGGGCTGTGGCTAACCCTGATACGCTGTTCGATGCCCAGCAGTTGGCTACACACGGCGGCTACATCGGTGCGGGTATTGCCTGGGCAGGTTTAAAACTGTTCGGGCAGATTATTTCCTGCATTATTATGGTGGGCATCATTATTGCCGGTTTGGTAATTGTGGGCTTCTCTATTTCCGGCCTCATAGAAAAACTGCGCGAAAAATATGCTGCGGGCGCAGGCGACGAAACCACGGTGACAGATGGGCCGGCCTACGCGCGCATGTCTTTGCATCCCGAAAAGAAAAATGCTGCAGAACACGAACAGCCCGCCGCCCAAACGGCGGTGATTGGCGGGCGTAAGAAGCCGCAGCGGGCAAGTGTGCCGCTCAATGCGCAGGATACACAGCTTCTTGCTGCCAACGGTTTTGAACAAGCGATTGCGGTGGATAAAGCCATGACGCGCAAGCTGGGCAGCAAGCCTGCCGAAGCGGCAACCGCCCGTAAGGCCGGCCTTAGCTCCAAGGCGGTACCCGCGGCAGAACCCCATCCTGAAGAAGGATTTTCCCTGCCTGAAATGGAGTTGCTCGATCGCAGTGCCAATCATCCCAGCAACCGAGAAAGCGAAGAATCCCTGCAGGCCACAGCGCTGCGCTTGCAAGAAACGCTGGCTGATTTTGGCATAAACGCTGCGGTGGTCGGCTGGGTTGCCGGACCTACGGTCACGCTGTTCAAAATTGATTTGCCTTCGGGTGTGCGCGTCAGCCGCGTAACGGCGTTGGGCGATGATCTTGCCTTGGCTCTTGCCGCGCCCGGCGTGCGCATTTTCGCGCCCATTCCCGGCACCAATTATGTGGGCATCGAAGTGCCCAATCGCGTGCGCCAAAGCGTACTGCTCGGTGATATTTTGTCCGAAGCCACAGGCGGTCCTTTACATATCGCCATCGGCAAAGATGTTGAAGGTCGCTCGATTGTCACCGATCTTTCTAAGATGCCCCACTTGCTTATCGGCGGCACCACCGGTTCCGGTAAGTCAGTTTCCATCAATGCGATGATTATGTCTATTTTGATGCGCGCAACACCCGCTGAAGTGCGCTTTATCATGATCGACCCCAAGCGCGTTGAATTTACGCCCTATAACGGTATTCCACACCTGTATGTGCCCGTGGTAACCGAACCGCGCGAAGCGGCCAGTGCCCTGGCCTGGGGCGTGGCCGAAATGGAACGCCGCCTGAAAATATTTTCCAAAGTGGGCGCGCGCAATATTGCGCAATATAATGCCAAGGTGCAGCAAGGCCTGATGATTGGCGAAAATACGGCCGACGAACTGCCCTATATCGTCATCATCATCGACGAGTTGGCCGACCTTATGATGAATGTGGGCAAAGAAGTCGAGTTTTCCATTTCGCGCATTGCCCAGCTGGCGCGTGCTGCCGGCATCCACTTAATCGTGGCCACACAAAGGCCTTCCACCAACGTGGTAACGGGTCTGATCAAGGCAAACATTACCAACCGTATCGCGTTTAACGTGGCTTCCGGCATCGATTCGCGCGTTGTGCTCGATACGCCGGGCGCCGAAAATCTGATCGGCCTGGGCGATTTACTGTTCAGCAAGCCCGAATATGCCAAACCCCAGCGCATCCAGGGCTGTTATGTTTCTGAAGATGAAATTAACGCCGTGGTTGATCGCTTGAAAGAGCAGGGCGAACCGGAATATCATTCCGAAATTTTGCAGACGAACCTGATTAGCCTGGGAGCATCTGCGCCCGATGGTTCGGGAGGGTCGTGTGAAAACGACGATCCGCTTGTGTGGGAAGCCGCCGAAGCCGTTGTTTCAAGCGGATTTGGTTCAACGTCGGGTATTCAACGCCGTTTGAAAGTTGGCTACTCCCGAGCTGGGCGTATAATGGATATGCTGGAAGAGAAGGGTATTGTGGGTCCTCCAAACGGCAGTAAGCCGCGCGAGATTTTAGTCGATGCCATGGAGCTAGAAACGCTCAAGGCATTCGAAGCCCATGACGCAAGCGACCCATCGTTTACGAAGGAGTGACGACGTGGCACAGCTAAGCTTCGGAACCATACTGCGTGAAGCACGCGAAAAAAAAGGCTTTGACCTCATTGTTGTGGCGCGCCGATTGCGCATCCGCCCCGACATTCTTGAAGCTATCGAGGATGCCGATTTCACCCGGATGCCTCCGCGGGGCTATACGCGCAACATGGTTAACGCCTACGCACATTTTTTGGGCCTTAATCCCACCGATGTCACGCGCATGTATTTGGATGAATGCTACGCCTACCAGGTAGGACGCACGCGCCAAGATGCGCGCCAGGGAACGGGGCGCAACTTTGATATGGGTAATGCGGCCACCACGCGAGGTGCGCGAGCTGCCACGCAGGGTCAGATGCGCGATAACGGATCGGGCAGACGGCAGTATTCCGATGTCCGTCCCGCACAGGATACTTCGCAGATGCAACGCTTGTATTCCGAAGACAATACGCATCGTTCAAAGCGCGGTGTCATGCCCGACAATCATTACACCAATTTCTATTCCGGCCCCAAAGCGCCGGCTGCGCTCAGCCATTCCAAGCTGCCGTTTATCATAGCGGCTGTTGTCATTTTGCTGCTCACCATACTTATTTGTGTACTGATATTTATGCCAAAAGGTGCAGCAAGCACCGAAGAGACGCCTGTGCTTCCCGTGTCGGGGCTTTCCGAAAATGATGGCGCGGGTAAAAACGCAAGCGACACCACAAAAACACCCGAGGCCGCACCCGCACCGGTTGCGCCTACGAAACTTACCTTTAGCTACGAGGTGCCCGCAGGGCAGTCCAACTATTTGGAAGTTTCGATAGACGGGGTTGTGCAGGAAGCCGACACCGTGGCCGGGCCCGCCAAGAAAAGTTACGACGTTACCGGGGAAGTACAATTTACAACCACCAATCCGGCGACGGTGAAAATTTTCCAAGATGGCGTGGAAGTAGCTCCCGCCGATGAAGGGGGCGATGGCGTGTACAACTTAACTATCAAGTTCGCCGATGTGCTGGCAGCCTGGCAAAAAGCCAATCCGGCACCAGCCGCCGCACCCGCAGCCGCGCCCGCCGCAGCTGCACCGGCCGCTTAAACAAACTAACAAGGAGGAATACAACATGGCTAAAGATGCAAGCTTTGACGTGGTATCCAACGTCGACATCCAAGAAGTAAGCAACGCGTTTGGGCAGGCTCAAAAAGAACTGGTGCAGCGCTACGATCTTAAGGATTCCGGGTCAGAAATTGCACTGGACAAAGCGTCGAAAACCTTAACGGTCAGCGCGCCCAGTGATTTTGTTGCACGCCAGGTCATCGATATACTTTCGTCGAAGCTGGTAAAGCGCGGCATCGATTTATCCGCCGTGAAGTGGGGGGCGGTTCAGTCGGCAAGCGGCGGCACCGTGCGCCAGGTGGCCACCATCGTCGAAGGCATCGAGCGCGACATCGCTTCTAAAATCAACAAAGATATCAAGGCTGAAAAATTTAAGGTTAAAGTTGTTATCGAGGAAGACAAATTGCGTGTGACCTCAGCTTCCATTGATGCGCTGCAAGATGTAATCGCCTTTTTGAAGGAAAAAGATTACGGGCAGCCCCTTCAATATCTCAATTATCGTTAAGCAACACATTAAGCAGCAAGGTGGCCCAAGCCCTATGATCACGCATCCCCAGATAAGCTTCGTCACCCTCGGGTGCGCGAAAAATGAAGTAGACACAGCCCACATGAAGAAGCAGCTTGCTGTCGCAGGTTTTTTGCTTGCGGAAGATCCCGGCAGCGCCGATGCGGTCGTAGTCAACACCTGTTCGTTTATTCAGGCGGCCACCGAAGAAAGCCTTGAAGCCATCTTCGACATTGCCGGTAGGGAAAATTTTGCCCAGGGTCAGGCAAAACTTGTCGTTGCCGGGTGTATGCCCGCGCGTTACGGTGATGAATTGACTGATGAACTGCCCGAAGCGGCCTGTTTTGTGCCGTGCAGTAAAGAAGACGATATCGTCGTTGTTTTGGCTGGCCTTTTCCCCGATTTTGTAATGGGCACTCAAGATTTGCCTGCTCAAATAGTACCGGAAGGCAGTAGCGATTCAGGCGAAGGCGCAGGCGATTGTGGGCGCAGGCGCTGCCGAAACACCCTTAAGCGCTTACGTGAAAATCTCGGATGGCTGCGACCGTTTTTGCAGCTATTGCACCATCCCCTACATTCGCGGGCGCTACCACAGCTATCCGCAGGCCGCCATTGTGGCCGAAGTGGAAGAACAAAGGGCTGCCGGCGTGCGCGAAATCGTGCTGATTGCCCAGGATACCGGCAGGTGGGGTGCCGATTTTGAGCAGCCCTCAACGCTGGCAGATCTTATGGAACACCTTGCCACAGCGTATCCGCAAACCTGGTTTCGCGTCATGTATTTACAGCCGGAAGGCGTAAGCGACCAGCTGCTGGCGTGTGTGGCGCGCCACGATAACATCTGCTCGTATTTCGATATCCCCTTACAGCACGTCGATGCCTC
>JAVWGW010000092.1:0-6489 GCA_036640375.1 Raoultibacter sp.
ATGCGCGTCCCGTATTTATTATTGGCGTGCTTGCCGATAAAGATTACCCTGAAATGCTTGAAGCCATCATGCCTTTGGGCAGCGCTTTTATAGCTATCGCACCCGACAATCCGCGCGCCCTTCCCGCCGAAGCGCTGGCACGTGCCCTTCGCTGGACGGCGCAAGATATGCTGGGGTGCAGCGCCTGCAAGCACATCTACGCCGCGCCCACCATGGCCGCCGCCGTTGCCCAAGCCCGCGAAATCGCCGGCACAAAGGGTCTGGTGTGCGCCTTTGGCAGCCTCTATTCCATCGCCGGCATAAAAGCGGCCCTGTAACTTACCCAAGCCCCACCCAACTCTCCAAAAATTCCCGTGCCTAAAGCAGCGCCAAGCATTATAATCGACGCAAATCGACGCAAATCGACGCAAATCGACGCAAATCGACGCAAATCGACGCAAATCGACGCAAATCTGGTATACTCGACGCAAAGTGCAAGGCAAGGTAATGCGGATTGGGGTGGGTTTTGTTGAAAGAATCACATACCTTGGAGTTCAAGCGTGAGGTGACAAAGGATTTCTGCAAGGAAATCGTGGCCTTTGCCAACACTTCAGGAGGGCGCATTTTAGTGGGTGTTGCCGATGACGGGCAGGTTGTTGGCATCGACGACACCGATGCGGCAATGTTGCAAATTAGCAATATGATCGTGAGCAATATTTGCCCCGAAATAAGACCATTCGTTACCGTTGAAGCAACTCAAATCGACGGCCTGCCCGTCGTGTCTGTGTCGGTTGAGGAAGGGGATCGCAAGCCCTATTGCATCGCACAAAAAGGCTTTGTGCCTGCGGGTGTGTATTTGCGCACCGGTCCTGGTAACTCGCATGCCACGCAGGAAATTATTAAGGAAATGATCCGTCTAAGCGATGGCGATTCCTTTGAACTTTGCCGGTGCACAAATCAAGATTTGACCTTCACCACGGCTCAGCGGATTTTTCTCGCCAATGATTTTGCCCTGGAGCGCGAGCACATGCAAACCTTGGGAATGATCAATTTGGAAGGGTATTTTACCAATCTGGGGCTGCTGCTGTCAGATCAGTGCGAACACACTATCAAGTGCGCAGTTTTTGAAGATGCGTCGGGCATTGCGTTTCAAAGTAGAAAAGAGTTTACGGGCTCGGTTTTAGGACAGCTTGAAGAAGCCCTTGAGTTTCTTGGATTGAACAACCGTCTGCGCTCACACTTTAAGGGAGTTATCAGGCAGGACACCTATGACTATCCCCTAAAAGCGGTGCGCGAAGCCCTTCTTAACGCCATCGTCCATCGCGATTACAACTTTCCCGATTCGACGATTATCAATGTATTTTCCAACCGCATTGAATTTGTTTCGCTGGGCGGGCTTGCCAAGGGGGTAACGCGCGAAGACATCATGAACGGTGTTTCTGTGTCGCGCAATCCAAAACTTGCTCTTATATTTTACCGGCTGAAGCTTATGGAAAGTTACGGAATCGGCATTCGTTCCATTAAAAGCCTCTACGCCACCAGCGCTAGCAAGCCGGAATTCAAAACGTCGCCCGCCTCTTTTGTGTCGGTGCTTCCCAATATGAGCAGCGCCGATGCGCCGCAGGGGGAAGGGGAACCCGTCGCGCTTGTTGCGGAAAAAGTCGAGCCGATATCGGGCGATTCCTGCAATGCTTTGGAACTGATTATGGCCTTTGTGGCGCAGCACGCCGAACTTTCCCGCCTTGAAACAGATGAGCTTTTAGGGGTGAGCAAGGATCGATCCCTGCAGTATTTAGAGCAGCTTGTGGAAGCAGGCAGGCTTGAACGGGTTGGCATTGGGCGGGGCACCAAATACAGGAAGACGCGCGCCTCTGAGTAAGGCAGCTTCTGAATTGAGGTCTACGGCGCGCACATCAGCCCCAGCGTGCAGACCAGCACCTATGGCAAACGCCCCCTCGACGTGGAGTCCGAGGGGGCGTTTGCGTTGCCGGCAGGCGGGGGAGCCTTCTGCCGGGTGAAGCGTGGTGTTTAGGGCAGCAGGTTGAGTGACTGCATTTCCTGCTTCACATCGTCCATTTCGCCCAAGGCGTCAAGGCAGGCCGCGGTCGGGCAGCCCTTATCGGCATCCCAGCCAAAGCGCTTGTACACCATGGTCAGCGCGGTTTTGTAATCTTCGCGATCCATCTTGTCGGTGCCTTCGGTGAATACCGGAATATCGGGATCTTTCGTAAACGCCCACTCGGTGATAACGTCGTGCTGGCCGCGCAGGTCGTTGGTGCCCATGCCGCGTACGGTGTTGCAGCGTTGCAGCGTCATGATGCGGGCAGCGGCGTTATACAAATCGTCGGTGCTCAAGTCTTCGCCGGTAACAGCCTTGAAAAACTTCGATTCCAAATCCAGGTCGCCGCGGTAATCGCGTGCTTTTGTGGGGCTCATGGTCATCGGCCACACCCAGTTGCACAGCGTCAAGCTGTCATGCAGCACGTCGGTTACGATGGACCACCAGCAGAAGTTCGCCTTGTGCTCGTTCATGGGCGTGTAGCTCTTGTCCGGCGTGATGGCATCTTCGCCACCCCACACTTCAGCGGCAATCTGCTTCTTGATTTCGATCGGCAAGCCGCAGCCCTGGAAGTTGACGGCGGAATGAATCATGTCGTCGCGGTTGAACATCTGGTTGTAAACGGCGCCCACCTGGCCGAAGCACTCGATGGAGTGATGCACGGGCCAGCCGCGATAGTTGACCAGTGTCGAAGCCTTGTTGTCAAACCATTTTTGCTCATTCCAGCGCTCGCACCAGACCAAAGGTCCGTGGCCCAGGTAGGAAATCTCTGATTTGTTGGAGGCAATCTTGTTCAGAATTTCAATCATGACGGTGGGGTCGCGGCGCGAAGCATCGAACTTGCCCCAGTCAATGGAAGCATATTCTTCTGCGGGCAGCACGCGCTTGAACACGCCCGTGGTGTGGCAGTAGGCAATGTCGCGATACAGCTGCGCGTAGTTGCACCATAATCCCAGTTCATCCATGGTGTTGGCCGTGGTGGTATCCCACACAACGGAAAGATCGCCCTCGTCTTTCAAGCCCATCTTCAAGAAGGGCTCCATGTAAACGCTTACGGGGAAGTTGGCGGCGCAGGTGTTGCCGGCGATGTCAAAGCCGGTGTTCTTGCCGGTTTCTTCCACGCGCAGATCGGAATAGCAGTGAATCGGGCAGCTGTGGCAGCCATCCATCTTAATGGTGTACTTTTCAGCAGCCGGACCCAAGTCCTTGGTGGCCTTCATGCAGCGATAGCCCACCGTGTTAAGCTCGCCGGGCTTCGGTTCGCCCGTTTCGATTGGCTCGCCTTCGGCAGCAGCCCAAAACAGGCCGTTGCGGGCGGTCCAACGCGAACCCTTGTCGTAGTATTCCGCCCATTCTTGCTGGGTGGAAGGCACAACGTGATTGTTGTTCGATCCGATAAGCTCGCGCAGCATGTAATCGGAAAGTTCGGCCACTGCCTGCGGATCTTTCACGTTCACCGATCCGTCGCCTTCCACAACAAGCGCCTTGCACATTTTGGAACCCATGACGGCACCCACGCCCGCACCTGCGGAATGGTTGCGCGAATTGATGATGACGGCGTAGGGGGTTTGCGCTTCGCCGGCAGGTCCGATGGTGGCTACGCACGCTTTCGTGCTTTCTTTGCGGCACAGCGCTTCGGTGGCTTCGCGGGTGCCTAAGCCCCAGATGCCCTTGGCGTCTTTGATTTCAACTTCATCATTTTTAATGTTGATATACACCGGGTGGTCGGATTTACCTTCAACCACAATGGCGTCGTGGCCGGAAAGCTTGATTTTGGCACCGATCATGCCGCCGCAGTGGGCGTCGATGACCAGGTGGTCTTTCGTGAAGGTGGAAAGGCTGCAAATGGTGGTGCGCCCAGCCAAGGGGGTGCCCGAGGCAGTCAGCGGACCCACGGCAAAAATAACCTTGTTTTCCGCCGCGAGCGGATCGGTTCCGGCAGGAACTTCATCATACATAATCTTGTTCGCCAGACCCATGCCGCCAATATATGTTTTGTAGGGTTCGGTGGGTTCGGTGGTGATTGCGCCCGTCGTCAAATTGACGCGGAGTATCTTTCCAGCCCAGCCGTACGACTTTACGTCAGCCATGTTTTCTTCTCCCAATCTCTCAAAGTCATTACGTGTTGTGTGAGACTTCGGCGGATAGAGAAGGTGCGCGGGTGACCTTTCGTCGCGTTCCAGTATGCAAAGCCCCCCTTCCCCGCCATCCCCTCTTTAAGGGTAATTCGCCCATTTCGCCCTTTTATCCCGAAAGAGGGTATAGGGAAACAGGGCGCGATTTCACAATGGTCACGTTGTGTGAGAAGGGGATAGTGAACGTGTCGGTTTTACCCGTGCCGCTTCGGAAAAGGCAGCACGTGGGGTTTCAAAACGAACACCATAAGACTCACGGACGAGAAAGTGAGGGGGGAGTACTAGGATGACAGATAACAATCTGCAAGAGAACACTTCCGCGCAGGAACAAAGCCAAAAGGTAGCTGCGGAAGCATCCACTACTGATTCCACCAATACCGGATCCACCAAAAAAACCGTAACGCGTCGCCAGGTTTTGGCGATGGCAGGCTGCGGCGTTGGCGGCTTGGTCATCGGCGGCGTACTGGCAAAGTGGGGCATCGTTGAAAATTCGATCGCTTCCGGGCGCATCGCAATTCGCACGACGCCTACCAAAATGATCGTAACCGATCGTGCCCGTTGTTCGGGTTGCCAGCGTTGCGAGATGATGTGCACGCTGAAAAATGATGGCCGCGTGTGCCAAAATATTGCCCGCGTGCGCGTTTGGCCGAACTATCAATATGGTCACAGCGTCGATACCATGGATGGCATCTACAACGATTGCCAATTCACCATCGAAAGCTGCAAGCAATGTGCAGATCCCGAGTGCATGAAATATTGCCCCGTGCATGCTATTTATTCCGACGAAAAAACGGGCGCACGCACCGTCGACGCCACCAAGTGCATCGGCTGCGGTATGTGCCACATGGCCTGCCCGTGGAATATGCCCGTCATCGATACCGAAACCGGCGTTTCCACCAAGTGCATCGCCTGCGGCCGCTGCGCCGAACAATGCCCCAACGGTGCCATCAAGTTCATCGATTGGAAAGATATCGCCGATGAAGTGATTGCCAAGGGCCTTGTTTCGACGGTAAACGCCCCGTCGCTCGCCTAAGTTTCAAGGAATTTCTCATGGCTTTATATAAGGTAACAAGAAAGGAGGGATAACGATGATGGAAGATGAAGCGGTATTTTCCGTGATGGCCAAGTGTTTTGCCCCCATTGATGAGCGCGAGTGGAATCAGATGACGAAGCCGGCGCTGTGGGGTGAATTTCTTGATGCCTCCCGCCGTGCCCTACAAGATGTCACCTCGCTTGGCACCCAAAGTGCGGTTGCGAAACGCCTGGGAAGACGCTGCCCGCTGCAAGAATTTCTTTCCGCCGGCGAAGTGGACGCGCTGTATGCGCCCCCCACGTATGCGGAAAAGTGTGCTTTTGCGGCGCGTCATTTTGTGGGCGGCCTGCCCGATTCTGTCGTGCCGGTTGAATCCCTCTACACGCGCTGGTCGTTTAACCCTGCCGCATCCACGCCCTTTTCGCAAACAAAGGGGCTTTACCTGGGAGATTCCGCGCTTTACATGCGGGATTTGATCGGGCGCTTGGGTATGGAAGTGCCTGCTGGTTTTGCGGCCTACCCCGACCATCTGGCGCTTGAGTGTGATCTTGTTGCCGTCATGCTGCGTTCTGGCATGCAAGAACAAGCCCGAGAATTTCTCACCGAGCGATTCGCGTGGTTAACCGCACTGCGGATGCAGCTTCTTCATATTGAAGAGGATGCCCGCTTCTACATTGGCCTGATTGACGTGCTGGTAGGAATATGCGCACAACAGGGCCTTGCAGAAAAGAGTGCCTAGAATGGTTGACCGTTTAACAGAATTCATGCGCATGTATATAGAGAGGAAAACGTTATGTCAGAAAACGCAATAACCAGGCGAAGCTTTCTGGCTGGCAGCGCAGGGGTAGCTACCCTTGCCGCAACGGCCGGTTATGTAAGCTTTAGTTCCTGGGAACAGGCGCATGCTGATGATACCGTTACCGGTGGAAAAACCGAGACGGTTCATACGCTGTGCAACGCCTGTTCCACTAAATGCGGGTTCACGGCTTACCTCGTTAACGGGCGACTCACCAAGCTTATCGGTGATGCTGATCATCCGTATTCGCAGGGCAAGCTGTGTGCTCGTGGTTATGGCTATTCGCAAATCGCCTATTCCAAAGACCGCCTGACCGACCCTTTGAAGAAGAACGACAAAGGTAAGTTTGAAGCAATCAGCTGGGATCAGGCCTACAGTGAAATTGGCGAAAAGGTGCAGGCCATCATTGCATCCGACGGCCCTGAGGCTTTGGCCTTGGTGCACGATCCGCGCCCTTCGGGCAAGTATTACACCAAGCGCTTCATGG
>JAVWGW010000093.1:0-6483 GCA_036640375.1 Raoultibacter sp.
TGTTTGAAGAAATGCCAATCGAGTCTGAAGACGAGAGCTTCATGCACGGGGCAAACCTGTTGCAATCTTGGAGTGAAGCGCAGCACGGAACCCTAAGCAACGAGCATTTTCATGAGGTGCGCATCGATGCCACACGCCTTTTCGCGGGCACCCAAACGATGGCAGCTCCCCCTTGGGAATCCGTGTATTTCAATAAAGAACGCATGATCTTTCAAAAAGAAACACTCCAAGTTCGAGAATGGTATTTGCACTACGGGCTGCAAATCACCCAGCTGAATCACGAACCCGAAGACCACATCGGCTTAGAGCTTGACTTTGTCGCTCATTTGCTCAAATGCGCAATGGAGGCCTTTGAAAACGGTAACAAAAACCAGGCCGATGAGATACTGCATGAAACATACCAATTCATCGCAGAACACCCCATTCGCTGGATTCACCAATGGGCAAAACAGGTACAGGAAACCGCAACAACAGACTATTTTCTCGGCATTGCCATGCTTGTTCCTGCCGCCCTCGACGACCTTTTCGATACGCTCAATAGACACCTTTACATGAAAGATGGTGTAGGAAACCCCGCATAGTATCGAGACGTATCAATACCACCCCGTCTCACAGACCTTGGCGGCGGCAACAATGATTTCCCTCCCTTCAAGGGGGTGTCCCAAAAAGACACCCCCTTGTTGACGTTGTGGCATACAAATAACAAAACGATGGCGTGTTCAAGCGGTAACTTCATTCTTGACGCAGGCTTCCTGCGCGGTTATAGTGTATATATCGGGTATATACACTATGCTGTGTTGCACCCGTAGAGGTGCGGGGACGTAACCGCGCTTTGCCCGATACGATGCAAGGCCTTGCGCCGTATCAGCAGGATTAAAGGGACGCCGATAATCCTTGAGCGTGCACGAAGGTTTCCCGAAGGGAAGCAACGCGTGTTTCGGGTGATCCGACCACGCAGGCAAAGGAGCAGTTTTGGATATTATCATCTCAAATGCAAGCCCGGCACCCATCTACGAACAGATTGCTTCGCAGATGAAGGGGCTGATTTTAGCGGGCACGCTTGAGGCTGGGGCTCAACTTCCCTCCATTCGCGCCCTGGCGGGCGATTTGCGCATCAGCGTGATCACCACAAAACGCGCCTATGCCGAACTAGAAACGCAGGGTTTTATCGAAACCGTACCCGGCAAAGGAAGCTTTGTGGCAGGAGGCAATTTCGAGCTTGTGCGCGAAGAGCGCCTGCGTCACATCGAAGAACTGCTGGTAAACAGCGCCCGCGAGGCACAAAGTGCCGGAATCAGCATCAAGGAATTACACGACATGCTTGACCTTATTACAGAAAGTGACGACTGATGAACGATTTATTACGCATAACCAAGCTCTCGAAGCACTACGACGGCTTCGATTTGCGCGACATAAACTTAAACGTACCTGCAGGCTGCGTGGTCGGCTTTATCGGCAGTAACGGTGCCGGAAAAACCACCACCATCAAAGCGGCTTTGGGTCTGGTATTTCCCGATAGTGGAAACATCGACCTGCTGGGCACAACACTTGAAAATGCCAGCTCTGCCGCTTTCGTTGCCGCCAAGCAGCGTATCGGCGTCGTATTTGACACCTGCGCCTTCCCCGAAGACATCACCGTAAAACGCGGCGCGGCCATTATGGCGCACGCCTATAACACCTGGGATAACGCGCTGTTTAGCCACTACCTCAGCGCATTTAACCTGCCCCTGGATAAAAAAATCAAAAGCCTTTCTCGCGGCATGGGCATGAAGCTGACGCTTGCCTGCGCGCTTGCCCACACCCCCGACCTGCTTATCTTAGACGAAGCGACCGCAGGGCTTGATCCCTTAGCGCGCGAAGAGGTGCTCGACATCCTGCGCGGCTTCATGGACGATCCAAGCCACGGCATCTTAATGAGCACGCACATCACTTCCGACTTGGAAAAAATAGCCGATTACGTCGTTTGTATCGACAAAGGGCGCATCGTGTTTTCCGCGGAAAAAGACGCTATCACCGATACGGCAGGCATCGCCCGCTGCCGCACCGCCGATTTTGACACCCTGGTAAACAGCGGCTTTTTCGCGCCGGGCAGCTTGCGCTTTTTGCAGCACGAATACGGTATTGATGTTTTGATTGAAAACCGCTTTGCCGCAGGCGAGCGCTTCAAGACCATCACGATGGACAAGGCATCTATCGAAGATTACATGACCCTGATGTTGAAAGGGGGCACCCGATGAAGGCTATGATAGTATCTGATTTCCTTAGCATTAAAGGCTATATTTTGTCGCAAAGCCTTGTGGGTATCGCGGTGGGGCTTTTTGTCAGCGCTTCTATGAGCAATGTTTACATGGTGACATCGATGCTTGCTGCCATGATACCCTTTTCCCTTATTTTCACCGTGCTTGCCTACGACGAACGCAATGGCTGGCAAGAATTCCGCCTTACCCTGCCTCTTTCCCGCACGCAGGTTATCACGGGACGCTACGGCAGCTATCTGGTCTTTACGGGCATCGGCCTTGGTGTTGCCGCCATCGCGCTGGGCATCGTCGTTGCCCTTGCCTTCCTCTTCCCTACGCTCACCATCAACAAGCCAATCGGCAATCTGCTTGTCGATTTTAGCTGGCAGACCTTGGCGTTCTCACTTGCCGCCACTCTGGCGCCAATGACGATTCTTGCAAGCATCATCTTGCCGTTGGTGTCGCGCTTCGGGCTTACCACGGCCGTACGCTTCGTGCCACTTGCTTTGGTGTTCGGCGCTTTTGTCATCGCCCCCCCTTTGCTGAACATCAGCGGTGAGCCGCCCGTATTCATCACCGATTTTGTGGCCTGGATACAAACAGATACAGGAGCCCTTATGGCAAGCGCAATCGCTCTGGCCGTGGCCGCAACCATCTATGTGCTTTCCTGCGCCCTTTCGGCGAAGCTCTACGCCAAACGCGAAATGTAGTTGAAAACAACCAAGACTTGCACGCTATTTTTTGGCTAAAAGATCGGCTAGCATCACGCTATCAACATAGTTTTCGATCGCCTGGTCAAGACCTTCCCAAAACGCAATCGTCTCGCATTCGCCACGACGGGGACACACGCCAAAATCGTCTTCCAGACACGCAACCGGCGCGCAGGTCCCCTCAGCAGCACGCAAGATGCCGCCCACCTTAATATCTGCGGCGGGGGCTGCCAGCACATAGCCCCCTTTAGGGCCGCGTACGCTGCGCAGAATAGCAGCCTGAACCAAAAGGCTTGCCAGCTGTTCTAGGTATTTCACAGAAATACTTTGCCGCTGCGCAACCTCTCGCAGGGGCACGCAAGCGTTTTCCCCTTGCTGCGCAAAATCTATCATCATGCGCAACGCATAGCGGCCCTTCGTTGAAATCATCATAGCTCTGCACCTTTCGCCGACATACTTTAAGTCTGCTTAATTATGACTGCTGTAATTATATATTAAATATGACCTCTGCAATCATATCAAAACAAAGAAAGAAAACAATTTGTTTCTTCAGAACACTTGACATGCGTTCATAAGCGCGTATTTTATATCCTAGTAAATAAGTATGCATAGTCAAGTGACAAAGCGAGGATAAGCATGAAAAGCATCTATCTTGATAACGCAGCAACCACCAAGCTGCGCCCCGAAGTGGTGGAAATGATGTTGCCCTTCTATACCGAAGAGTACGGCAATCCTTCTGCCCTCTATCCCCTAGGGCAAAGGGCGGCGGATGCCGTGGAAAACGCACGGGGCCTTATCGCTGATTTCCTGGGAGCCAGCCCCAAAGAAATCTACTTCACCAGCGGTGGATCGGAAGCCGACAACTGGGCGCTTTTCGGCGTTGCGCGCGCCAACGCCAAGCGCGGGCGCCACATCATCACCAGCGCCATCGAACACCACGCGGTGCTGCACGCCTGCCAAGCGCTTGAAGCGGAAGGTTTCGAGCTTACTTACCTGCCCGTCAATAGTGATGGCCTGGTATCTGCTGCCGATTTTGAGGCCGCCATCAGGCCTGATACCATTTTAGCTTCCCTTATGTATGCCAATAACGAAATCGGCAGCATCCAACCCATTGCAGAACTGGGGCGCATCGCACGGGCGCACAAAGTGATTTTCACACCGATGCCGTGCAAGCTTTTGGGCACGAAAGTATCGATGTGGAAGCACAGAATATCGACCTGCTTTCGGCAAGCGCCCATAAGCTCTATGGACCTAAGGGCGTAGGCTTACTCTATGTGCGCAAAGGCATTAAAATCGACAACCTGATCTTTGGGGGTGCCCAGGAACGCGGGCGGCGTGCCACCACGGAAAATGTGGCCGGTATCGTCGGGTTCGGGCGCGCCGTAGAGCTGGCCGCCGCCGAACAAGATACCGAACAGGCCAGGCAGCGCGCGCTGCGCGACCAAGCCATCACGCGCATAGCGGCCGAAATCCCCTACTGCCAGCTCAATGGCAGTGCCGCACAGCGTTTGGCTAACAACATCAACTTCAGCTTCCGCTTCATTGAAGGCGAAGGCATGTTGTTGCAGCTGGCCGCCAAGGGCATCTGCGCATCAAGCGGTTCAGCCTGCACTTCGGGGTCACTTGACCCCAGCCACGTGCTGCTTGCCATCGGGCTGCCGCACGAAATTGCCCACGGGTCGCTGCGCTTGACGATGGGCCACGAAACAAGCGCGGATGACCTCAATTTTGCCATCGATTGCCTGAAAACCTCCCTTGAAAACCTGCGCGCCATGAGCCCCCTCTACGAAGATTTTGTACGCGCACAAAATCAGGCAGGTTCCCTGTCGCAGCACTAACAGCCTCCCGGCGCTTGCCCACCACCTTAAACCCTTACACGCTTCCCGAAAGGAAACTATCATGGCCATGAACTATTCAGAAAAAGTAATGGACCACTTTACCAACCCGCGCAATGTGGGTGAAATCGAAAATGCAAGCGCTTGCGGCACGGTCGGCAACGCCGTCTGCGGCGACATCATGCGCATTTACTTGGATGTTGATAGCGATCACGTAATCCGCGATGTGAAATTTAAAACCTTTGGTTGCGGTGCCGCTATCGCCACTTCGTCGATGGCAACCGAACTGGTTAAAGGCAAAAGCATCCAAGAGGCACTTGAAGTCACCAACAAGGCGGTTATGGATGCCCTTGATGGGCTACCCCCCGTAAAAGTGCATTGTTCGCTGCTGGCCGAAGAAGCGATTCACGCAGCACTCTGGGATTATGCCGAAAAAAATGCTATTGT
This sequence comes from Raoultibacter sp., assembly GCA_036640375.1. Classification (GTDB taxonomy): domain Bacteria; phylum Actinomycetota; class Coriobacteriia; order Coriobacteriales; family Eggerthellaceae; genus JAVWGW01. The sequence goes on from JAVWGW010000093.1 coordinate 5,230, forward strand.
CATCGCCGGTTTGGAAAAGCCCAAAGCCGACATCCACGAACACGCCTGCGCCCCCGGTTGCGAGCAGGACTGCGACCACGAAGAACACCATCATGCGGCCACCGCCTAAAAGCTTCCACATTTTTCTTGGGAAACGACCGCACTTTACTGTGGTCGTTTTTTTATGCGCCGACAACACAACTTGGAAATTACTCTAAACAAAAGCAAAATGACAACAAAAGACGCTTGCGCAACCGAGGGCGCAACCTCACGATAAAGTTGCATTGGACACCACAAAGCAAAGAAGTTACCATGACATTCCCTTACCAAGGAGTTTTAAGAAATGACTGAAGCAAGCACACAACTAAGCGCCGCAGGGCGCGCCCTGCCCCCCAGCTGGAAATCTATCATCACCTTTATCTGGGCAGGACAAGCGGCATCCATTTTAACCAGCTATGCAGCGGGATACGCCGCCATATGGTATTTGACCGAAACCACCGGCTCGGCACTGATTTTGGCCATCGCTTCCATCATGGCCTTTTTGCCGCAGGGAATACTGAGCCCCTTCGGCGGCGTCATCGCCGACAAATTCAATCGCAAGCACGTGATGATCCTTGCCGATATGAGCGTCGGGATTGTGTCGCTGGCGTTGGGCATTATCATCTTGATGGGACAGGCCTCCGTTACGCTGATCATGATAATGATTGCGGCACGCAGCGTCGGGCAAGCCTTCCACACGCCCGCCATGACCGCCACCATGCCCCTGCTGGTCCCCGAAAAGCACCTGGTGCGCATCAATTCGCTTGACCAGGCGCTCATGAGCATCGCGGGCATCGGCGGCCCTGCCTTGGGCATTTTCCTTTACACCACCTTTGGCTTCCAAACAGTGTTGTTTTTGGATTTTGGGGGCGCCCTTATTGCCTGCCTGGGCCTGGCCGCAGCCACCATTCCGCTTATTCACGACGCCACCATGGATGATCAGCATGTTTTCGCCAACATGCGCGATGGTTGGCATGTGATAAAACATGATCGCGGCATGCTTTGCCTGCTTGTTTTTTGCATGTTTGGCATCATGGTGTTTGCCCCCTTGGGCGCGCTGTTTCCCCTTATGACCTTCGAGCACTTTGCGGGGGATGGCTATATGGCTTCTCTTACCGAAGCGGCCTTTGGCGCGGGCATGTTAGCTGGTTCTGTCGCCCTGATGGTGTGGGGCGGGGGCAAGCGGCTGGCCTTGCTGGTGGTGCTTTCGGCTATCGGCTGCGGCATCACCATTTT
>JAVWGW010000094.1:0-6422 GCA_036640375.1 Raoultibacter sp.
AAATCCAATACATTTAACCCCTTAAGGCAGCTTAGCACCTAACCAGACGACGCATCGCTAAAGTATAGCCAAAAGTTCTCCGCAAAGAGTACTATTTATGGGACAGTGCGCATACAGATGATTAGGAGCCGCCCACTTCTCCATCAACCAAAGTTGCCACTATGGAGCTCAGAGGCCTATTTAAACGAAAGTATTGCGCAACGCTGCGCAGAACTAACGGCGACCTATCGGCTTTCACCGCGTGAAAAAGAGGTATTTACCCTGCTAGCTCAAGGGCGAACGCGCACATTTATTCAAAATGAGCTGGTACTTTCCGGATCCACAATCAAGACGCATGTTTCCCATATCTACACAAAGATGGATGTGCATGACCGTCAAGAAATGATGGATCTTATTTTGGGAGAAACCCACTAAAGGAAAACTTGCACAAAAAAGTCGCAACAATTAATGGCTGCGACCTGATAATTTTATGGAGCCAGTGACAGGATTTGAACCTGCAACCCGCAGTTTACAAAACTGCTGCGCTACCGTTGCGCCACACTGGCTTGAAAAGCACGCGACCCATTATGCCATAGAGATCCCACTTCGCAAATAGTTGTGGAGAGAAGTTCCATGGGTGGGAAGCTTAGGGCAGTTCAGATCCGGCCACGCCCTGGCCGTTAAAGGCGGGGATGAAGCTTTCCTCGGCGGTTCCGCCCTCTTGCCAGTAGTAATCTTGCACACCCAGATCATCGGCGAAATCAAGCAGCGCTTCGTAATCGGCGGCGGGCACACGAGCGTTAAGCTCGGGATAGGCGGGCAGCGGGCACACGGGCGTATACTGATTCATCAGGCTTAAGCGCAGCGCCGCGCCGTAACGCTTGTGCAGCAAGGCCACAATCGCCTTTGAATCATCCAGGCATCCCGGCAGCATCAGGTGGCGCACGATAACGCCGCGCAACAACCTGGCTGGCTGCTCATCGCCCCGGCAATCATCCTGCCCATCACCCAAAGCCGCCTGCTCAAACACACACTCACCCACCTGCGCCACCATCGCATCAAGGGCGGCGATGGCCACTGTGGGGTAATCGGGTGCAGAAGAATAGCGCGCGGCTAGCGTGGCATCGGCGTATTTGAAATCACTCAGATACACGTCAACCACCCCTGCAAGCATATCGAGGGTCTTGACGCTTTCATAGCCCGATGTGTTATACACCACGGGCAGCGTAAGGCCCGCACCGCGCGCCAGCGCGAGCGATGCAATAATCTGCGGCACGTAATGGGTGGGAGTAACCAGGTTGATGTTGTGCGCGCCCTGATCAGCAAGTTCCAGGTAAATCTGGGCCAGACGCTCCACTGAAATCTCGATGCCCGCATCCCCTGCCGCAATGGCATGGTTTTGGCAATAGACGCAGTGCAAGGGGCAGTAGCTAAAAAACACCGTGCCGCTGCCCACGTTTGCGCTGATGCAGGGTTCTTCCCACGCATGCAAGGCGGCACGCGCCACCCGCACGCGGTCGGTCGCTCCGCAGACTCCGACCTGCCCCGCGCTGCGATTAACGCCACATAAGCGAGGACACAACTGGCAATTTTTTAACACCATGAAAGTCAAACCACCCGCATGATCAGTTGGCCGAATACCCGCCAAACCCACGGGGAAATTCGCCTTCGCCCGCCTCGCCGTCGTGTTCGCAGCCACAATCGCAATCATCGTCTTCGCAATCACAATCGCATCCTTGCGCATAGGCCTCTTCGGCGCGCGTCCAATCAAGACCGTGCTTGGCGCATTCAGCTTCTTCGGCATACACCAAGCTTAATGCGGCCGGATTCATGTCTCCCCCGCCAATAATTGCCAGCAGATCGATGAGGTGCACGGCCGCTTCTGCCTGAGGCAAAATCAGGTCGACGTCATCGGCAGCAGAAAGCGCGGCCACCAGCTCGGCCATGAACATGTGCAGGGTATATCCACCCGAAAAATTTCGCTGCACCACCGCTTCGTAGAGCGCCACACTACGCGGAGCGAGCGCGCCAGCCGTGTGCGCCGCCGCAAACACAGCCGCCACATCACAAGCGCTTTCGCGGCACAAGGCATAAGCTTCTACCAGGGAAAGTACCTCGGCCGTATTCTGTAGCGACAACAGCGCCTTAGCCATCTGACCTGCACCGGCCTGGCCGCAGTAGACCACCGAACTTGCAAGAGCTTCCAAAAGCGCCTTGAGCGCATCAAAGTCGTCGCGTTGCCCACCCACAAACATGCTCAGGTTGGCACGGCGGGCAAAAGTATCCGGCGCCACAATGTCGTTTACGTAAAGCGGTGCATCGATAGCATGCAGGTCGTTAACAAGTGCCACCGCAATAAGTTCCTTGGCAAGCGTCGGGCTTGTCGCCCCCAAATCTATCAGGTAAGCGTTCTTTTTAGCCTGCTGAATCAAGCCGCCCGTTTCAAAGTAAACGTCTTCAGTCTCGCTCTGCGATGCGCAAAACGTTAAAATCACATCGGCCGCACCCACGTCTGCTGCCGCTTCAAACCCCGCTGCAACAAGGTTGATTGCCAGGGCTTGGCCCACAGCAGTATCCCCCACAAACACAAATGACTTCACCATGCCGATCCCCTCGCCCTCTTGACGCAGCTGCGTCCGTTTCTTTGAGTGCTGCCCACGCTATTCTCTTCCCTTGACTTTTTTGGCAATTTTGTCCGCAACAGAAAGATCCTCACGACGATCGTTGCCCCAAAATACCAGCGCGATCATGCCTGGTCCCACATGGCTTCCGATAACCGGACCGATATTGCTTTCCAAAAACAGGGTGCTTTCATCTATTTTTGCAATCATATCCTTTAAGCGTTCGGCATCCTTGGGGCAATCGGCGTGACCGATAACGACACACTGACCCGGAGTAGTGGGCGCCACGTGCTTAGCGTAATAATCCGCCAGCGCCTTTATCCCCTTCTTGCGCCCGCGCGCCACGCCAATCAAGGAAAGCTTGCCTTCCAAGTCGATGGTAAGCATCGGCTTCACATCCAATTTAGCCCCCGCATACGCGATGGAGGAAGGGATGCGTCCCCCACGCCGCAGCGCTTCCAAATCTTCCACCATGAACTCGGCGCCGATGAAGTTGCGTGCTTCATCTGCCCAGGCCACAAGCTCTTTTGCTGTCATACCCTTATCGCGCTGACGGATGGCTTCATACACCAGCAGCGCTTCGGCAATGGAAGCCATCTTGGTATCGACCATATACAGCTCGGCTTCGGGGTGTTCGGCCTTTACCTGTTCGCTCACCATAACTGCCACGTCAAAGCTGCCCGAAAGTGCGCTTGAAAAGCTCATGAATACCGTCGGCACACCACTGGCTGCAGCACGGCCGAACACTTCTTGCAACACGGGCACAGAAAGCTGGGCGGTGGAGGGTTCTTCCCCTTCGCGCATGGCTTGGAAAAAATCATGCGCCGACATGCTGCGGTACAAATCGTCTGAATGTTCGCCATCGCTCATGATGAAGGGAAATTCAATAAGCTCGACGCCTTCGCGATCAACTACCTCGAAAGGCAGGTCACAGCACGAATCAATAATAAGGTTGCAGCGTGTTTGCATAAACGAAATCACTCCCAAGGTTGCATGGTTACCAATTTAATCAACGCGACCTCTGGCCGCTAGTGCTTTAATGCGTGCAGACCAAGGTCTGCGGAGAAACCGTCAACTTGCCCACCAGGGGCTGACAACATTCGTAGGCGATGCCGATAGCTGGCCCCACGTGCATGCCAATTACCGGGCTAACCGGCAAAACGCGTACGGCATAGCCCAGATAGGGTTCAATCACGGTGCGCGCCCAATCCACGGCGGGCGTTTTATCGCCAATATAGTGCACGACAATACGCTTGAGGCCGAAGGCTTCAATATCGGCCTTCAGATCGGCCATTATTTTCTCTAAAGCCTTTTTGCGCGTGTGCACTTTGGCCGACGTCGTGGCGCAACCATCTATTACCGTCAACACGGGCGCCATGTGAATCATATTGCCCAGCAGCGCCGCCGCCCCGCCAATGCGGCCGCCCCGCTGCAAAAACGTCAAAGTTTCCGGAGTAAACAAAAAGCGCGACGACCGAATGGCTTCTAGCGCCACCGCAGTGCACTGTTCAAGATTTTTGCCCGCAGCTACCGCTTCGATCGCATCGAGCACCGCGGGCGCTTCGTCAAAGCCGCAGGATGCAGAATCAACGAGGGCAAACTTGAAGCCGACGTTGCGCGATTTCACGCTGCGCGCCGCCCGCGTGGCGCCTTCATAGGTGCCCGAAAGCCCCGAAGAAATAAAAATTCCCAACACTTCGTCGCCCGCCTGGGCACAGGCCTCAAACGATTTGATCAAGGTAGCCTGCGAAGGCTGACTTGACGTGGGAAGATCATCAACCATGTCGTAGATATCCGCATAGAAGGCGTCGCGATCCATGGTGGCATCGGCATATTCCACGCCATCGCGATTGATGAACAGGGTGATAACCTCAACGCCCGTTCCTTCCAGCATCTCATCGGGAATCGACGTGACCGAATCGGTGATAATCTTAATCATAGCTTCCTTCCTTGTTCCCAAGCGCATCCCAGCGAACAGGGGCTCTTCGCTGCGAAGTGCACCCTTCTACCTTATTGGATGCCGCGCAGGTGTGCAACCAAGTTGCGGCGCCGCTCGAAAAGACCATATTCTAAACCGACGGGATAGGTGTGCGGGTTAAGCATGCGCTTTTGAGACGTATCGAGCGTTTCAAGGTTTGCCTGCACCCGGCCACGCGCAGCCATCGCATCGCGCGCTTGCGCCGCCAACACCACACGTCCCGCCCGTGCCAAAGGCTGCAAAAGTGTTTCAAAAGAGCAGCCACTCAAACATTTTTGACGCAAACTGTCAGCGGGGTCAACAATGATTTCGCCTTCGGCGCACGGGGTATTTACGTCAAACACCATGTCGCCGGCAATCAACCCGTCGGCACAATAATAGCGCCGCACATCAAGCACGCCCGGCGTGGTCAGTTTGTTTGATTGCTCAGAAATCTTCAAGCAATCGCGCCATTGTGTGGCACCCGCCGGCTTCGTTGCGGAAAGCTTGTAGACGCCGCCCAATGTGGGCTGGTCATAAGCCGTGGCAAGTTTGGTGCCTACACCCCATGACGCCACTTGGGCACCTTGGTCGCGGATGGATTGGATGGTGAATTCATCCAGATCGTTGGAAAGCACGATGCCGGTGTCGGCCAGGCCCGCTTCATCAAGTCGTGTGCGCGCACGGCACGCCAGCCAGGCCAAATCGCCCGAATCGATGCGGATGCCCGCCAAACGATTGCCCTGCTGCTTCATTTCCAGGCCGACCGTGATGGCATTTTCCAGGCCGCTGTGCACATCATAGGTGTCGATAAGCAACACGCAGTTGTGGGGCATGACGCGCGCATACGCGCGAAACGCTTCCAGTTCGCTATCAAAGGCCATAACCCACGAATGCGCGTGCGTGCCCGAAACGGGCAGATTGAACAGCTTGCCCGCCAACACATTAGAAGTGGAAGCACACCCGCCCACCACCGCAGCGCGCGATGCCCACAGGCCACCCGATGCCCCCTGGGCGCGACGCAGGCCAAATTCGGCCACGGGCGCCTGGGCAGCAAGGCAGACGCGCGCCGCCTTAGTGGCGATCAGCGTTTCAAAGTTAACGCAGTTGAGCAGGGCTGTTTCCAGCAGCTGACAATCCATGATCGGCCCGCACACGCGCACCAACGGTTCGTTGGGAAACACAACGGTGCCTTCCACCACTGCATCCACATCGACATTCAGCTTAAACTGTGCCAGATAGTCAAGAAATTCCCGCTTAAAAAGAGGGCCGCCAGCAGGTGCTGGCAAACCGGCAAGGTAGGCGATATCCTCGGCTGAAAAAGCGAATTCTTCGATAATTTCGGCCAGTTGCGCCATGCCGCATGCCACCGCGAAGCCACCCTTGAAAGGATTTTCGCGAAAGTACATATGGAAACACGCCTGTTCATCGGTCTTGCCGACTTCCCAATAACCTTGAGCCATCGTCAGCTGATACAGGTCGGTCAGCAGCGCATACTCAAGCTTCACCGCCTTCGCCTCCCGTCTTGCGTGTGCGGCGACGCGCACGGCGATGCCCTTCAGACGCCGGTGATGCGGCAACAGAACCATCCTGCGTGGGCGCCGCTTCACGCGCGGGGCGTGGCCGGCGCTGCGAAGGCGCGTTGCGCAGACCTGATGAGTTTTGCCCGGGGCGCACACCCTGCTTGGAAGCTGTTCCCTGCTTAGCCACCGGCGCTTGCTTGGCCGCTGCACCCTGCTTGGGTGCTGCATCCGAGTTTTGACCCCCGGCATTTTTGCTGTTGCGCCGGCGCCGCGGTTTGCGCGCCTCGCGCGCAGGCTGTTCGCCCCGGCCTCTGTCCTGTTGTCCACCTTCCGCAGGGCGCT
>JAVWGW010000095.1:0-6395 GCA_036640375.1 Raoultibacter sp.
GCGCACAAAGGGAATGGCCGCTGGTTCAAGGGTGGCCAGCTTGAGCATTTTATACTGCACTTCAGGACCATCAAAGGCGTAATCTTCCACGTGGCGGGCAATCCAGTCGATGTCGCTATTGCCGGGGGCGGCGGCAAGCAGCGCAGCACCCACAGCGGGGTCGAAATAACTGGGGATAACGATTGCTTCTGTGGGGGCATCTTGGGCAGGTGGCGCTTCCTCTGCAACAGGGGGCTCAGAGGGCGCGGGTGCAAGGTTTTTACTGCAGGCGGAAAACCCGCCCAAAAGCACGCCGAATACCAGCGCACACAGCACAAGTGTCGAAACCGCAATGACCAACACGCGCTTTAAGGGTGCCTGCGCAAGCGCACCCCGCAGCGCAGCGCCTGCGGCGGCCACTCCCCTTGCGGTCACTCCTGCCGCCGCTTTTGTCGCCTTTGTCGTGTGTGCCCTTTTTGTTGCTTCCCCCCCGCGCGCTTCCAGGCGCTGGCGGGCGGCCTGTTTTTCTTCAGGCAGGTTTTGGCCACGCCGCGCATTAAGGCGTTTTTGCGCCTGTTGTTTTATCGCTTCCGGATCGTCAAAACGTGACATGGGGCCGCTAGATACCTTCCCCATAGCCAAAACGGCGAATCTGGTTGAGGTCGCGTCGCCAGTTTTTCTTTACTTTCACGTTCAAATCAAGAAACGCGCGGCCACCTAACAACACTTCTAAATCCTGGCGCGCTTCGCTGCCAATTTGCTTGATGGAGGCGCCACCCTTGCCAATGATGATGCCTTTTTGGCTATCGCGTTCCACAAAAATGGTCGCGTGAATGCGGTGCAGGTCGGTCTTTTTCACATACTCCATTTCATCGACCACCACGCCGATGGCATGGGGCACTTCATCGTGGAAGCTGCGCAAAATCTTCTCGCGGATAAATTCGGCCACGATAACTTCAAGCGGTTGATCGGTTTCCACATCGGCAGCAAACCACTGCGGACCTTCGGGCAGCGCTTCTGAAACCGCCGCGATGAAACCTTCGATGTTCTGCGCCTTTTTGGCCGAAACTGCCACGAAACTATCCCAATCGCCCAGGCGCGCCGCACGCACGCGCTGCACTTCAAGGGCTTCGTCGCTTACCAAATCGGCCTTGGAAAGCACGAGTATTTTTTTCGCACGGGCACGGCTTAGCTGCTGGGCCACCCATGCATCCCCCTTGCCGATGGGCTGGGAAGCGTCGATCAAAAAGGCAACCACATCAACATCGTTGAGCGTGGCCAACGCCGAAGTGTTTAATTCTTGACCCAGTGCATCGTGGGGCTTGTGAATACCGGGCGTATCGACCATGACCATCTGAAAGCCCGGGCGCGATAAAATGGCGCGAAAGCGGTGGCGCGTCGTTTGCGCCGTGTTGGATGTGATGGCCAATTTCTTGCCCATGATGGCGTTGATCAGCGTAGACTTGCCCGCATTTGGGCGACCAACCAGCGTGACGAAGCCGGAATGAAACGCGGCCGCGCTAGGGGTGTTTGCTGTTGAGCTGTCTTGCATTTCGTTTGACACAGAAATCCTTTCAAAAACACTAGGGGTGAAACAGGCAGGGTGCAAGTGCGTTGGCGAAAATAATGATACCCACACACAGCGAAGCTAAGGAAAGCAACAAAACCGCGCCTGCCGCCAAATCTTTGACCGCCTTGGCCAGCGGGTGAATTTCGGGGCTGGCCAAATCGACCAGATCTTCCAAGGCGGTGTTGAAGCATTCCGCCGCTAAAACCGAGCCTATGCAGATGATAAGGGCAATCCAGGATGTGGCGCTTATGCCCACAACCACACCACCGGCGCAGGCCACAACCGCAATAGCTGCCTGAACGCGAATGTTGCGACCTTCGCGAAAGGCGGTGGCTATGCCGCAAAACGCATAGCGAAACGATTGGATAAACCCACTTCGCGGCTTCATGGGCTAACGCGCATCCCACGCTTCAAGCAGTTCGGATTCAAGGCTTTCCATCCGCTGCGCTTCATCATCTTCAATGTGGTCAAAGCCGCACAAATGCAGCAGACCGTGCACCAGCAACAGGCTGATTTCCTCTTCAAAGCTTGTGCCAAATTCGGTGGTTTGCGCGCGCGCCACATCGGGGGCTATGACCACATCGCCCAGTTCAAACACGGGGGCTTCCACCTGCAACGAGGCTTCTAGATCGTCCATGGCGCCATCGCATTCAAACGAAAGCACATCGGTCGGGCCTTTTTTGTTGCGGTATTCTTCATTGAGCTTGGCGATGGCTTCGTTGGTGACAAAGCTGATGGACACTTCGGTGTTAAACGGCTTATCCTGGCTGCTTAACACGAACTGCGTCAGTTCTTCCAGCGGCAGTTTTTCCAACACTTCTTTTTGGTAATCGTAGTTAATTTGAATATCCATCGCGCGTTCTCTTTCTCTTTTATCTTGGGGCAAGGCGCTGCCTTCCCTGTTCAGTTGTGCATTAAGCGGTTTTGGTACTGCGTTCATAGGCGGAAACGATGGCTGCCACCAAAGAATGGCGCACCACATCTTTGCCGGTAAAGCGCGCAAACGCGATATCGCCCACGCCCTGCAAAATGGATTCCACGGTTTTCAGCCCCGAAATACCCTTGGGCAAATCAAGCTGGGTCACATCGCCCGTGATGACCATTTTGGAACCGAAGCCCAGGCGCGTAAGAAACATCTTCATCTGTTCGGGCGTGGTGTTTTGCGCTTCATCCAAGATGATAAAACTATCGTTGAGCGTGCGCCCGCGCATGAAGGCCAAGGGCGCAATTTCGATAATGCCATCTTCGATAAGCTGGTTGGCGCGTTCCATATCGGTCATATCGAACAGCGCATCGTAGAGCGGGCGAATGTAGGGGTCCACCTTTTCGGAAAGCGTGCCGGGCAAAAAACCGAGGGATTCGCCGGCTTCCACCACGGGGCGCGTTAAAATGATGCGGCCCACTTCCTTGCGCTTTAACGCCGCCACCGCCATGGCCATGGCCAGGTAGGTTTTACCCGTGCCGGCGGGACCTATGCCAAAGGTGATCGTGTTTTCGCGAATGGCATCAACATAGTGCTTCTGGCCAGCGGTTTTGGGGCGAATAGCCCGCCCGCGATACGTGAGCAAAATGTCGTCGCGCAAAGCCGCCGGGGCAAATTCGCCCGTGCGCAAAAGGTCGATACCCCGCTGCACGTAATCAAGCGTGGGTTCGGTGCCGCTTTCCACCAGCTTTATAAGGTCGGAAAACAGCGCCGTGAGCGTTTGGATTTCAATGGGATCGCCCGCCAGCGCAATCGTGTTGCCGCGCACCGTAATGCGCGCCTGGTAGGCATCTTCGATAACATTGAGAAGTTCATCTGCCTGCCCCACAATAAGCGCCATGTTTACGCTTTCGGGCACGGTGAGGGTGATGTGTGTTTGATTCGTCATGCAGGCATTGTATCACGGAGTTTTTCCCTGAAATCGCCCCTCACCGAATCCCGATGAAAGTGAATGCGAGCTGGCGGGTGGTAGAGACAGCGGCGCTAAGCTTCCCACAATTGCTTGGGGGGGTACGGGGATTTCAAAATAGCTTTCGGTGGTGCCGTGGCCGTTTTGTTCTATGAGCACTTGTTCGGTGGTGCCCACGCGCTGACTGTAAGCTTGGGCGCGCAGCGCTTCGGCCACCTGGTGCAAGCGAGCCGTGCGGTCGGCTTTGATGTGCGGGGCAACCTGATCGCTGCGCGCGGCAGCGGGTGTTGTTGCCCGCGGCGAATACGGAAACACGTGGATTTTTGAAAAGCGGCAGCGCCTGGCCACCGCCAAGGTTTCTGCAAAATCAGCTTCGGTTTCGCCAGGAAAACCGACAATGATGTCGGTTGAAAGTGAAAGCGTGGGCATGGCAGCATACAAGGCATCCACCAGCTGCTCATAGGCGGCTGCCGTATAGGGGCGCGCCATTTCGCGCAAAACTTTCGTCGACCCCGCCTGCAGGGGCAGATGCAAGTGGCGACACAGCCGGCCATCTGAGTGCGCCAACAGGGCAATAAGCGCTTCGTTTACATCGCGTGGTTCAATGCTGGAAAGACGGAAGCGCACAGCGGCTGCTTCACTTGCATCGAGCAGGGCTTTAAGCAGATCAACGAGCGTGTATCCCCCACTGGCATACGAGCCTAAATTGATGCCCGTCAAGACGATTTCTTTGGTGCCTGCCGCCGCGTAAGCCTGCACTTCAGCCACAACTTCGGCAAAAGGCCGGCTAGTTGAACGGCCGCGGGCAACGTGCACAATGCAATAGGTGCACGCGTTGTTGCAGCCATCCTGCACCTTGATGCCCACCCGCGTAGGAAAGGCGGTTCCCACGCGCAGGGCGGGTGCGGCAGGATTGGAGGCCGGCGCGGATGTGGGATTGCTGTGCGCGGCAGCGGCTGCCGCCTGCGGGAAGCTGGCTGGAAGCGCCCCGCAGGCTTGAAGCACCTTGGATTTGTCGGGCTGCACGCACACGCGCGGGTCCATGGCGCCAAACACTTCGGGGGCGATGGCGGCGGCGCAGCCGGTTACTACGATGCGGGCCTGCGTGTTTTCGCGCAGAGCACGGCGCACGGCTTTCCGCGTCTTTTTTTCGGCTTCCCCGGTTACCGTGCAGGTGTTGATGAAAATAACATCGGCGGCATCGACCGGCACTGCGGTGCCACCTTGAGCCAAGCAGGCTGCAGCAAGGGTGTCTGATTCCACCCGATTGACCTTGCACCCCAAATTGATCAGGTGAAACTTCATTGGAGGGCACCCAGTTCATAGAGGACTAAGGCAGGTGCCACGATGCCGGCAGTTTCGGTGCGCAGGATGGATGACCCTAAACTTACCAGTGCGGCGCGGGGGTTGCAGGCCAAAAGGCGATCGACTTCGGCGGGGGCAAGGCCTCCTTCGGGCCCCACCACCACTGCCACGCGCGCATCGGCAGCAGGCGTGGTGGTGCTGCCCAGCGCCGCTTCAAGTGCATCGTGCAAACGGGCTACTCGTGGGGCTTGTTCCCAGCAAATCAGCACAGCGGTGGCGCCGCTCAAAAGCTGGCACACTTCTTCGATGGTGTGCGGTTCGGCCACTTCGGGCAGCGCAGTTTGCCCCGATTGCATGGCAGCCGATTTTGCAATGGCGCGCCAGCGTTCGGTTTTGGCCGCTGCCTTTTTTGCATCAAGCTTCACGATGCTGCGCTGACACACCAGCGGCACAAAACCGGATACTCCCAGTTCAGTGGCATGGCGAATAACCGTTTCCATCTTGTCGCCCTTGGCTAAACCCTGCACTAACACCACGGATGGGCCTGCAGCGCCCACTTCAAGCCTGCCGGCGATGCGCACTACCAAGCCGCCCGCATCGCAGGTGATAACTTCACATTCAAAATAATCCTGCGCCGCATCAATAAGCGCTATGTGTTCGCCTGGCCCCAGGCGCAACACGCGCGCATGCTGGGCATCGTCGGAGGAAAGGCGCACACCGAAGTGCTCGGCGGTTTCGGCCGCCAGCACCTGGTTTTCTAAGAAAAAATGCGGGAGGGACATAGCGCTACCTTATCGCGTCTAGTTGAATACATCACGCAGTTTTTGTAAGGGGGTGCGTTCCTCCGATATGGTGTCGCCCATTTCTTCGGCCAGTTTTTCAAGCAGTTCACGCTGCTTTTTCGTGACCTTTTTCGGAATGACCACATTGATGTGCACATACAGATCGCCGCGCGCTTCGCTTTTGAAGCGGGGCATACCAAAGCCACGCACGCGCACAACCTGTTCGTTTTGGCAGCCTTCAGGAACGCGCACCGCCACCTTTTCATCTTCAAACACGCCTTCGATTTCAATTTCGGCACCTAAGGATGCTTGCACGATGGAAATATTGGCGCGCGCGTGCAGGTTGTCGCCTTCGCGCTCGAAAAATTCGTGGGGTTGGATGCGACAGGTAACAATCAAGTCGCCCGCTTTCGTGCCATTCATGCCCGCTTCACCAAAGCCGGAAAGGCGCATCTGTTGGCCATCGCGAATGCCCACGGGCACTTCCACCGTTACGCGCTGGCGGTCGGGCGCGCGGCCCTGACCTTCGCATTCGGGGCAGGGGTTTATGATAGTCTTACCTGTGCCCCCGCAGGCGCGACAGGTGGTGGCAGTTTGCATATCGCCCATAAACGTGTGCTGCACGCTAACCACACGGCCCTGCCCGTGGCAATCGGGGCAAGTGACTTCTTCACCATCGGGGCCAAGCCCGCTGCCTTCGCAATCGGGGCACGGCGCCAAGCGATCGTAGACAATTTCTTTTTTGGCACCGGAAGCCACTTCTTCAAGCGTTAAACGCAGGCCAGCACCCATATCGCGGCCTTCTTTGCGCACGGCCGCCTGGCCGCCCGATCCGCCGCCAAAAAACGAACTGAACAGATCGCCCAT
>JAVWGW010000096.1:0-6387 GCA_036640375.1 Raoultibacter sp.
GAAAGTTGTTCGTCTGGGAAAACCCGGTGAAACCGTTTGGAATATCGCTCACTATCGTGCCTTTCTTTTTGCGAGACCCCCAGTATAGCATTTCCCCCTAAAACGAAAGCTGCCCACTACCTTGAGCTTATTTGGGCTCACATTGCCCTGGGCTGCCTGGGCATTTTCTGCGCGGCGTTGCCAGCCTTTTGCTTCTTGCGGCTGTTTTTCTTACGCGCATCACCTTTTACCACATGCACATGACCGTCGGTTTCTAACGGTCTACGCAAATACTATCTTTTCAATGTATTTACGTGCATCATCTACAATCCGTCGGGCGCAGCCTTGGCTTGGTAGATCAGGAGGAATTACATAACCCAGCTTGATTTCACCACATACGCGCAGCAGCTTGCACAGCGTTAGCACGGATCAGGGTTCTTGCGGGCACAACTCCTAATGGCCGCAGCCGGCCATCATGGAAATGGCATGGGGTAAGGCGGGCAAGACGCCGGCCCAATTTTCGCGAGCGGCGCGTTCGCTGCCGGGCAGGTTTATGACCAGGGTGCGGCCTCGCTGCATGCACAGCGCGCGGGAAAGCATGGCGTAGGGCGTGATGGCAAGGCTGTGGGCGCGCATGGCTTCGGCGATGCCGGGCACATTGCGCTCGCAGGCATCCTGTGTTGCTTCCGGCGTCACGTCGCGCAGGGAAAGACCACTGCCCCCGCAGGTCAGCACCACATCCACAGCCATTTCATCGGCCGCTTGCACAATGGCCGCAGCAATGGCGGCGCGCTCGTCTTTCACCACCACGTGGCTTACGCACTGCCAACCCTGTTCGGCAATAAGCACTTCTAAGGCGGCACCAGCCGTATCTTGCTTCATGCCGCGCGTGTCTGAACAGGTGATGAGCGCAAAACGCGGTGTGTGATCGGCCATTAGATGCTCAACTCCTCGGATACATCGAGCAAAATACACTCGACCAGCGAATCTTTTGTGCGCGACTCAAGGCCTTCTGGCATGATGGCCAAACAGTTGCTGCGCTGCAACACGCCGAACAAACCCGAACTCTGATTTTTCGCAGGTGCCACCACGTAAGCGCCCTCGTCGTTTTTGTAGAGCGTAGAGCGCAGGAAAATACGCCGCGGATCCTTCTTTTTTACATCGCGCGAAAGGTGTGCTTCCAAGGTCGGGCGCTGGAAGTGCGTGTACCCCTGCATTTTGCGCAGCGCCGGGCGAATAATCATCTCGAAGCCCACATAAGCTGCCGCGGGGTTTCCGGGAAGCCCAAACACCGGCACGCCTTTGACCACGCCAAAGGTTTGCGCTTTGCCCGGCCGCATGTTCACCAGGGTCATAAACAACTCGCCCGCCTGTTCGACAGCTGGCTTGATGAAATCAAAATCGCCGTTTGAGGCACCGCCGCTTGTGACCACGAAATCGTAGTGTGCAACGGCGGATTCCAGCGCTGCCAACAAGGCCTCCAACGAATCTTCCACAATGGGCAAAATCGTAGGAATGCCGCCTGCAGCCTGGGCACTTGCCGCCAAAGCATAACTGTTTGAGTTGCGGATTTTACCCGCCGTAGGCACCTGGCTGGGATCGACCAGTTCTGTGCCGATGGAAATGATGGCAACGCGCGGACGCCGATATACCGGCGCGCATACCGCCCCGCAACTCGCCAAAAAACCCACCCCAGCGCTGCTGATAACTTCACCGGAAGCAACAACAACCTCGCCTGCGCGGGCTTCCTCGCCCGCTTCTCGAATGTTGGCTCGCAGCGTGGTGGGTGCCGTAAACGAAACGCGGCTGCCCTGTTTGCCATCGCCCGAAACCAGGCCGACGACCTCGTATTTCACTACCGCTTCAAGCGCCGGCGGCAAGGGGGCGCCCGTCATGATGCGCACGCATTGACCTCGGGTGACCGGGCCTTCGTAGGTTTCGCCCGCCGCCACTTCGGCAATCACGTCAAGTTCGACCGGAGATTGAGGTGATGCCGGGGCAAGATCATCGACAAAAACGGCAAAGCCATCCATGGCCGAATGGGCAAAGGGGGCGATGTCGATGTCGCTTTTTACATCGGCGGCGCACACGCGCCCGACACATTGGAGCAGCGGCGCTGTTTCCGCAGATAAAACGCCCACTTTTGACAAAACAAGCGCTCGAGCTTCCTCAAGCGAAATCATTTCTGGCATACGCTCTCCTCACATCCTGCGCTAGACTGCGTCTATTATAGCGCGACAAGAATAAAACCGAAGTCGCAAAATAGGGCTACTTTACTTCCCAAACGTATCTGCCGCTTGATGCATCTTTTCGATGACGGGCACAGCGAAGGGGCAGCGCGTTTCGCATGCGGCGCATTCGATGCACTCCTTGGCATGGTGCGCCAAAGAAGCATAGTGCTCACGCACGGTTTCGGGCATGCTGCCTGCGGCTATCACCAGGTCAAGGTACTTGTTCACCGCCGCAATATCTATGGTAGCCGGGCAGGGCGCGCAGTGCCCGCAATACATACATTCCCCGGCAAAGGTATGCGTGGGAAGCTCGGCGAGCACTTCGCTGAAATCGCGTTGCGCATCGCTGGCCTGGCAGTACGCGCAGGTTTGTGCAAACTGTTCAAGCGTGTGAAACCCGGGC
Organism: Raoultibacter sp.; assembly: GCA_036640375.1. Lineage (GTDB taxonomy): Bacteria > Actinomycetota > Coriobacteriia > Coriobacteriales > Eggerthellaceae > JAVWGW01. The sequence goes on from JAVWGW010000096.1 coordinate 2,614, forward strand.
AACACCGAAGCCACCGCCGGGCGCGTCAGAGCGTAATGCACACATTGCACCGGCGTCATGGCCACCTTGAACTGCGAACGCGCCGCATCAAGCAGGCGACCACCCGCGAAAGCCTTCATGACGGTAATGCCCACGCCCCTGCGTTCACACAACTTGTAGAGCGCATCGCGGTCGGCATCGATATTGTAAAGAGGCTGCTCATAGTTGCTCAGGTTGAACAAATCGTCGATATTATCTGTCGCTGGCTGCATGTCGTAGGCGGGGTTAATGCTAAACATCAGCACTTCGACCAGGCCGGTTTCCACAGCGCGCCGCGCCACCACCGGGTTGTGCGAGCTCAGCCCAATGTGGCGAATGCGTCCTTCCGCCTTCAGTTGCTGAGCGTATGCGATGACCGGGCCGGTGAACACTTCGTCAAAATCGGCATCGCTGTCCACGAAATGGATCATACCTATATCGAGGTAATCGGTGCCCAAGTGCTCAAGCTGCGACTCAAAAGCAGCCTTGGTTTCGGTGATATCGCGTGTGCGCTTATACTGGCCACCGGCCCACATTGCACAGATGTGCCCCTGAATGATCACGTCCGAACGCACATCGGCAAGCGCCGCACCCAGCAGGGTATGCACCTGTGGGCTGGGCGTATACAGGTCGAAGAAGTTGATGCCCCACCGCAATGCTTCCGCGGTCAAAGGTGCCACGCAAGCCTGCGGGTCGTCCACATAGCCTTCGCAGCCCATCCCGATTTCGCTGACGCGCAGCCCTGTGGTGCCCAAATCTCGATAATTCATAGCTGTCCCCTTCAAAAAAACGACCCGCCTGTGGTGAAGACGGGCCGCTCACATACGTGAATGTGGAAAGTCGCTTAGCGCGCGATGTTGTAAAACGCGGCGCTGCCCGCATAGGCACCTGCCGCGTCCAATTCTTCTTCGATGCGGATAAGCTGGTTGTATTTCGCCACGCGGTCAGAGCGGCAGGGTGCCCCCGTTTTGATCTGGCCGGCGTTGGTGGCAACCGCTAAATCGGCGATGGTTGTATCTTCTGTTTCGCCGGAACGATGGCTCATAACGCACGCATAACCTGCCTGTTTGGCCATTTGGATGGCGTCGAGGGTTTCGGTCAAAGAACCGATCTGGTTCACCTTGATCAAAATGGCATTGGCGCAGCCCATTTCGATGCCCTTGGCAAGACGCTGGGAATTGGTGACGAACAGATCGTCGCCCACCAACTGCACGCGATCGCCAATGCGCTCGGTCAGCGCCTTCCAGCCATCCCAATCCTCTTCGGCCATGCCATCTTCCAGCGAAATAATGGGATACTTGTTAACCAAGGCTTCCCAATAATCGACCATTTCGGCGCTGGTCAGTTCGCGGCCTTCGCCAGAAAGCACGTATGTGCCAGTTTCTGCGTTGTAGAATTCCGTCGAGGCCGGATCCATGGCGAACATGATGTCGCTACCCGGCTTATAACCAGCGGCTTCGCATGCGCGCATGATGTATTCCAGCGGTTCTTCGTTCGTGGTGAAATTGGGGGCAAACCCGCCTTCGTCGCCCACGCCGCCGCCCAGGCCCGCATCGTGCAGCACAGTTTTCAGCGTATGGTAAATTTCGGCGCACCAGCGCACCGCTTCGGCAAACGTGGGCGCGCCCACCGGCATGACCATGAATTCCTGGAAATCCACGTTGTTATCGGCATGCACGCCGCCGTTCAAAATATTCATCATCGGGGTCGGCAGCAAGTTCGCATTGACGCCGCCTACATATTTATAGAGGGGAAGCTCGGCCGCTTCAGCCGCAGCGCGCGCCACAGCCAAAGAAACGCCCAACACCGCGTTGGCGCCCAGGTTGCCCTTGTTTTCCGTGCCATCGACTTCAATCATTTCAGCATCGATTGTGCGCTGATCTTCAGCTTCCATACCCAACAGCGCATCGGCAATTTCTTCATTCACATGAGCCACGGCATTAAGCACGCCTTTGCCGAAGTAGCGATCCTTTTCGCCATCGCGCAGTTCAACGGCCTCAAATGCACCCGTTGAAGCGCCCGAAGGAACAATGGCGCGACCGAAAGAGCCGTCGTCCAAAACCACTTCAACCTCAACGGTCGGATTGCCCCGGGAATCCAAAACCTCGCGCCCGTACACATCAATGATGATGCTCATGTAATGCCTCCTTGAAAGCTCGTTTATCGCAACTGCTCCATGATACTAAAGCGCGCCTGCATGCGCGCCATCATCACCGATTTCGCAGATATGAGGTGCGCAAGCGGCGGCAAAGCGGTGAAAGCAAGTGCAGAGCACCCACTGCAAGAACGGGGCGCAGGTGGCTTTAGAATAGAGCGACCTTTCCCAATAAAAAATCTTCGAGTGGGCAATCCGCTGACCCGACAACAACACGATGGGCATCGGGATAGGCGTTAAGAAAAGCTGTCATACCCGCCAGGCTTTTAACGCGGCCACTTTTTACCTCAATCGCGGTTATGTGTGCCCCTTTTTGCAGAACGAAATCTACTTCGTTTGCGCCCTCGCGCCACCAGAGCACTTCAAAATGCTCCTGCTTTGAACGCGCAATCAAATAGGCACCCACCGCACTTTCAACCAAATGACCTCGCTTATCGGGCTTTGTCAAAAGTTCTTGCGCCCCCGCACCCGCCACGGCTGTCACAAGAGCTGTGTCGTACACCATCAAACGTGGTGAGCTGCTTTTCTTACGCAAAAGCTTTGGATCAAACTTCTGCAAACCCTGCAAAAGACCTGCTTCGGCCAGAAGGTCAAGATAGTGAGCAATCGTTACCGTATTGCCCGCATCATCGAGCTGCCCCAACATCTTGCGAAAAGAAATCTCTTGCGCCGAAAACGAGGTGCCCATATAAAACAGTGCCCGCAACACGGCAGGCTTGCGCACGTCTTCGCGCTGCAGCACATCCCGGGAAAGCGTTGCCTCGATAACCGATGCGCCCATATAGTCGACCCAGCGTTGCGGATCCTGCCTGAAATGTGCCGATGCGGGATAACCACCAAAAAACAAAAAATCGTCGAGGGTGTACTCAAAGGCAGCTTTTGTTTCCCCATACGTCCAATGCGAGCTGTACAACTGCTCAAAACGACCCATAAGAGATTCCGCTAAGCCTGATTGCAAAAGAAGTGAAGATGAACCACTCAGCACGACACGCAGGTCTAAATTGTTCCACGCATCTTCATCCCACTGCGCCTTCACTACAGAAGACCACTGCGTCACGTTCTGCACTTCATCAACCACAAGCACGGCTGATTGCGTGCCCCGCTGCGTCAGCTGTCGCGCTTGCTGCCATTCTGCGGTAAGCCACTGCTGCGTAGCCATACCCGCGTTGTCGGCGCTTACGTAGTGAAAGGGCATCGTTAACTTGCTCAACGCCTGCTTGATAGCTGTCGTTTTTCCCGTCTGGCGGGGGCCTCTAAGAACTTGCAGAAACCTTCGCGGCTCTTCCATGCGGCTCACCAGCGTTGCTACAGTGCTCCGTTCGTACATCAGACGCCTCCTTGCCCTTGTAAATTTGCTCAGTACAGTGAGCATTTTTGCTCAGTATACTGAGCATTTTTGCTCATGGCAAGAGACTCGGCCAAAAGGACAGGGCTTACTGGGCTTCTTCCTCCTGCGCGTCGGGTTACGAACCGTCGATTTTTTATTGATTTCCTCTAAACGGTTTTCAAAACCCTTCAAGCCTTCCCAGGCCTTACGACATTTTGTCAAAATCTTGCGGCGATGGTGCCAAGGCTTCCTTTTCGCGACTTACAAAATCAAT
>JAVWGW010000097.1:0-6370 GCA_036640375.1 Raoultibacter sp.
GTCCAGTACGCTAGAAGGGGCAAGCTAGATAGGATTGGTCAGGGCGTGTACCGACTTACGCATTATCTATCAACGGAATACGACTCGTATGCCGAGGCGATAGCGCTCGTCGGTCCTGGTGCCTTTCTTTGGGGCGAATCGGTAATTGCCCTGCTCGGACTGGCACCGACAAACCCAGCGAACCTGCACGTTGCCTCACCGCAACGGAGCCGAAAGAAGCTTCCGCCTTTCATTAAGGTTGAAAAAGCCAAATCTGGATACAAACCTACTTATTATGAGGGTATTCCATCCCAAAGAGTGCCAGATGCCATCCGGGCATGTCGCGGAAAGATGATGGGTAATCGCCTTCGCGACGCGACCGGAAAAGCACATTCCCAAGGATTTGTCAGCGCAAGCGAAAAACAAGCTCTCCTGGAGGAACTCGCATGATGCAAACGAGACCAAACAGTATGCATCGCCTAGACAATGCGCTCAAGCGCCTGGCTTCGGATGATAAGGCCTACGTCAATATGCGCTCACTTGTCGCAAATGCCATCGTCGGGCAACTTCTTCATGATGGCGTGGTGAAGGGCGGCACGTCACTGAAGATGAGGTTTGGCGACGCGGCAACTCGCGTCACAACCGACCTCGATACCGCACGCGCTGCGAACCTTGATAAGTTCGTGGCAGAACTTCACGATTCGCTTCAGGAAGGCTGGTGCGGGTTCGCCGGCCGCATCATTCCCGGCCGACCAGCACATCCCGAAGGCGTACCGCCACATTATGTCATGCAGCCATTTGATATCAAACTTGCATATCTTGGAAAATCATGGTGCACGGTTTCTCTGGAAGTTGGCCACAACGAAATCGGCGACGCCAACAATCCCGAGTACGTCATTCCCGCCGAAGCAAATTCCTATCTATCAAAGCTTGGATTCCCCTCGCTGGATCCGGTCGCCTTGATGCCGCTACACCATCAAGTCGCCCAGAAGCTTCACGGAGTCAGCGAACCTGGCAGCATAAGGGCGCATGACTTGATAGACTTGCAGATCATCATGGAGAACGGCGAGGTTAACATGGGCAAAACAAGGCAAGCCTGCGAGCGCCTTTTTGCTTATCGGCAGACGCAAACGTGGCCGCCTGTCATTATCGAAAAGACAAGTTGGTCTACGCTTTACGAAGAGCAGCGAGGAGACCTTGCGGTTGCAAAAACAGCTGGGGAGGCTGTAACGTGGGCGAACAACCTCATAGGCAGAATCGCTGTAGCTGATACAGTGAATCAACCTTGAGTGCTTGCCCCAAATCTCCGAATGCAAGCCACCTGATGCAATTCCCGCTGGAATAATTTTGCAATCATTTACTTCACGGTAATATTCCCTTGATTGCTCTTTATGGTCAGCGTGGGTTTGTGACCTGTATAGTTTTTTGGACACAAGATTACTGGGTTTTTGAACCCGCATCCCGCAAACCCCTACACGTTGAATTTGAAGTGCATGACGTCGCCGTCGGCTACCACGTACTCTTTGCCTTCTTGGCGCAGTTTGCCAGCGGCGCGGCAACCCGCTTCGCCGTCGAGTTCCACGTAATCGGAAAACGCGGCGGTTTCGGCCTTGATGAATCCGCGTTCAAAATCGGAATGAATCACGCCGGCCGCCTGAGGCGCCTTGGCACCAATCGCCACCGTCCAGGCACGCGTTTCGGTTTCGCCGCTGGTGAAGTAACTTTGCAGCCCCAACAAGCGGTAGGCTTCGCGCACAAGCAGCGCCAAACCGCTTTCACTAAGCCCCAATGACTCAAGATATTCCTTGGCTTCCGCCGCATCGAGTTCGGCCAGGTCAGCTTCGATTTGCGCACAGATCGGCACGGGGGCGCAGCCGTCGATAAGGGGAAGATCGGCCGTTAGCTGGTCTTCGTCGACGTTGGCTATATAGAGCATGGGCTTCATGGTCAGCAGATGCAAATCGGCCAACGCCGCTTGCTCGTCTTCGGTCAGGCCAAGCGTACGGGCGCGATGGCCTTCGTTTAGGCCTTCCAGCACGCGCTTGACCAGTTCGACTTTTTTGGCACCAGCCTTATCGCGCTTGGATTCTTTATCCAGACGCGGCAGGGCTTTATCAAGCGTGGCCATATCGGCCAAGATAAGTTCGGTTTTGATAGTTTCCACATCGGAAGCGGGGTTTACCTTGCCCGCCACGTGCACGACATCGGGATCGGTGAAAAAACGCACGACTTCGCAGATGGCATCGGTTTCACGGATGTTGGCCAAAAACTGGTTGCCCAAGCCTTCACCCTGCGAAGCCCCCGCCACCAAACCGGCAATGTCAACAAATTCGACGGAAGCCGGCACGATCTTTGCCGGATGGTCGATTTTCGCCAAAGCATCAAGGCGCGCATCGGGCACGGGCACGACACCCACGTTGGGCTCGATGGTGGCAAAGGGATAGTTCGCGGCCAGGCCGCCTTTGTTGGTCAGCGCGGTGAACAGTGTGGATTTGCCCACGTTGGGCAATCCGACGATTCCTATCGAGAGGCTCATGTCACTCCTTTGTGGCGTTTGTGGTTCATGCTAGCAAAACCGCAGCCGCCTTACGGGACTGCGGGTTCGTATTTCACGCAATGTGCAGGTGCAGCCGAGGCAAAAGACGCCTTAGAGCTTCAGCAAACCGAACTGTTGGGCGGTGTAGGCCACCAAAATGACCACGACCAACACCGGCGCCACGTATTTAACCATGATGGCCCAGGCGCGCTCAAGCTTGAACGGACTGGACTGCTTCACTTCGTCTGCCAAGATTTTCGGCTTGAGAATCCAGCCAACAAAAATGCAGGTCATCAGTGCCGCAATGGGCATCATAACCGAATTTGAAAGGAAGTCGAACAGGTCAAGAATAGAAGTGCCTTCCCCCAGCGGCTCAATAAACGACAGCGAGCTGTAGCCCATATTCACCACGATACCGCACACCACCAGCACACCGGTAACGGTTAGCAGGGCACGCTTGCGCGACCAGCCCGCACCGTCTTGCACGATGGACACACAGGTTTCCACCAGGGAAATCGAGGAGGTCAGTGCAGCAAACAGCACCAGCAAAAAGAAGATACAGCCAAATATCGGTGCGATAGCCCCCATGTTCTGGAATACCTGCGGCAAGATGATAAACATAAGCGAGGGACCCGAATTTGCCGCCACCGCTTCGCCGGAACCCAGCATCGCAAACGTGGCAGGCACCACCATCAAGCCAGCCAGAAACGCAATCACCGTGGAAAAGCCCGCGATGCGCGTAACGCTGGAAGTGAGGCTCGTCTTCTTATCAAGGTAAGACCCGTAGGTAATCATGATACCCATCGCCAAAGAAAGCGAGAAAAACGTTTGCCCCAGCGCCGCGATAATCAATTCTGGCGAAAATTTACTGAAATCGGGAATTAAGTAGTAGGCCGCACCCTCAAGCGCACCGGGCATGGTAAGCGCATAGAGCGCCACGCCCAAGGCTATTACGATTAAAGCGGGCATCATGAACAGGTTCGCCTTTTCGATGCCACCTTTTACGCCCAGAGCCACAACCAAACACGTGACCTCCACAAACAGCAGCATCCACAAAAAGCTTTCCGTGTTGCTGGAAATGAACGCCGAAAAAAAGTCGCCGCCATCGGCCAGAGCCGCCGGACCTTCAATCAGGTAAGCGGCGGTGTACTTCATAACCCACCCGCCGATAACGCAGTAATACGGCGCGATAATAAACGGAATGGCCGAAGTAAAAATGCCGATGAAGGCATACTTTTTGCCAAAGGCCTTAAAGGCACCGATGGCACTTTGGCCCGTTTTGCGCCCCAGCGAAGTTTCAAGCAGCAGCAGCGCCACGCCGATAGTAAACACCATCACCACATAGGTAAGCAAAAAGGTGCCGCCGCCGTATTTCGCCGCCAGATAGGGAAAGCGCCACATATTTCCCAGGCCAACGGCAGAAGCCGCCGCCGCCAAGATGAAGGCCCACTTGCCCGACCAGGAAGAACGTTGTTGCAAAGCTGCCATTACCTTATCTCCCTCCAGGTGACACGCCACCTGTGATGTAGTGCGGATGCGAGACGAACAAAAACGCGGTGCCTTTGTTCGCTTTACGCTTTTGAGTGAAAAAGAATCGTGAACCTTGAGATTATAATATAAGATTGTCCTTACTTTAAAACAAACCTGCGAACGAGCACGTTTCAAGGAGTACACCTATGTGCGGAATCTGTGGCTTTACCGGCGCGAGCGCGGCGGATGCGTCCCTTCTGAAAAGCATGTGCGACGTCATGGCGCATCGCGGCCCTGATGGCGAAGGCCAATATATCGCCGACGGCATAGCGCTTGGTCACCGACGCCTTTCGCTGATCGACCTTGAGGGCGGCAACCAACCTATGGTGCGCGCCACCAGCGAAAAGGTGGCGGCCGTTACTTCCCCCGTCACGCAGGGTGCCACGTATTCCACCGGCGATTTCACCATCGTATTCAACGGCGAAATTTACAACTATCAGGATGTGCGCGCACAATTGATTGAAGAAGGGTACGTATTTGCCACCCATTCCGATACCGAAGTGTTGCTGGTGGCCTATCTGGCCTGGGGCGAAGCGGTGCTCGACCGCATTCGTGGCATGTTTGCGTTCGCCATCTGGGATCGCGCACGCCAAGAGCTGTTCTGCGCGCGCGATTTCTTCGGCATCAAGCCCTTTTACTACACGCAGGCACAGGGTCACTTCATTTTTGCTTCCGAAATAAAGAGCCTCTTAGAACACCCCGCCGTTACCCGCGAGGTCAACCCGGAAGCTTTGGAACAATATTTGAGCTTTCAGTATTCCGTTTTGCCCGAAACGTTTTTCAAGGGCATTTTCAAACTTGCTCCCGGACACTGCATGACGGTAAAGCAGGGGCAACAACCCCAGATCAGGCGCTACTGGCAGATGGATTACGCCATCGACGAAACCCTTTCCCCCGAAGCTGCGCGCGATGCCATACACGCCGCGGTACAGGATTCTGTGAAGTATCACATGGTGGCCGATGTGGAAGTGGCCTCGTTTTTAAGCAGCGGCGTCGATTCCAATTACCTTACTGCCAGCTTGCACGCACAGGGCGGCAACATCAAAACCTTCACCGTCGGCTTTGAAACCGCTGATGGCGACAAGTACAACGAAACCGCCTACGCCAAACAGGCCAGCGATTATCTGGGTGTCGAAAATTACAGCCACGTTATCGGTGAAGACGAATTTTGGGAAAGCCTTGCCGCCGTGCAATGGCACATGGACGAACCTTCCGCCGACCCGGCTGCCGTGGCCTTGTATTTTGTTGATAAAGAAGCCGCAAAAAAAGTGAAGGCCGTGCTTTCTGGCGAAGGTTCCGATGAATTTTTTGGCGGCTACACCATTTACCAGACGCCGCTGGAAAACGCAAAGCTTGCCTGGTGCCCCCGCCCGCTGCTCAAAGCCGCCTCGAAACTGCTGGGTGCGCTGGGCATCCGTGGGGCAAACTATTTGCACCGCGCTTCCACCCCGATAGAACAGCAATTCATCGGCAACGCCAACATGTTTTCGGTGGCCGAACGCACCGCGCTGCTTAGGCAGCCCCCCTGTGCTACGACGCCGCAAAACTTAACCGCGCCTTACTACGCCCAAGTTGCCGATTTAGACGACGTGACCCGCATGCAATACATCGACATGAACTTCTGGCTTGTGGGCGATATTTTGCTGAAAACCGACAAGATGTCGATGGCGCACAGCCTGGAAAGCCGCGTGCCCTTTTTGGATAAAGAAGTGTGGAATGTGGCACGCACCCTGCCCACCGCGCGCAAAGTGTCGCTTGACACGACAAAAATCGCCCTGCGTCGTGCGGCGGAAAAGTTGCTGCCCAAGCAGTTTTGCGAAAAGCGCAAGCTGGGATTTCCCGTGCCTACGCGGGTGTGGCTCAAGCAGGACAAATACTACAATCGCGTGAAAGAAGCTTTTCTTTCACCGTGCGCGCAAACGTACTTTAACACCGACAAGCTGGTGGAACTGCTTGATGGCCACCGTGCCGGCGCGGCCGATAACAGCCGCAAAATATGGACGGTATACATGTTTTTGGTATGGCACCAGGTGTACTTCGAGGGCGAAAAGTAGTTACGCCAGCTTGGACGCATCCACCGCGATAAGGTGGCCTTCGGCATCTTCAAACATGCATAAGCGATCATCGCGACTGGAATACACATTGCGAAAGCGCGCAAAACCAGCTGGTTGAGCAGGCTCTTCAGGGGCAGCAGCCGGGGCAGGATCTGGCGCAGGCTGCACGGGCGCGGGCACCGGGGCGGGCACAAGGGGTGCTGGTGCCGCCTGCTGCACGGGTGCGGGTGTGGGCACCGGTGCAGACGCAGCAGGTGCTGCGGCCACAATC
>JAVWGW010000098.1:0-6232 GCA_036640375.1 Raoultibacter sp.
CGCATCAGCTGTTTGCGCACGCGCGCAATGCCCGTCTTCGTCAAAATAAATTCTTGCACGGGGAAAATTTCCACACGTTTCAGCGTGGCGATGGTCTGCCCCGTCGAAGGAACAATGCGGCGTATTTCTTCTAGCTCATCGCCGAAGAAATCAAGCCGCACCGGATACACCAAATTACCGGGAAACACATCCATCGTGCCCCCGCGCACACAAAACGTGCCCGGACCATCCAGCTCACCGGTATTTTGATACCCACGCGCTTCTAGGGCTGCGGCAATAGCCTCGAAATCCTCCACACCGGCGTTGCCCATCGCAACAACACTTGCGCCCGCCACACAGATAAGCGGCTGGGCAGCATGGGAAGACAGGGGCGGCAGCGTGCGCAACATCGAACGCGCCGAAGCCACCACCAGGCAGGGTCGTTCGGTGGCCAGGGCATGCAGCGCTTCCATGCGGTGCGCCACCTGATAAAAATCAGGCGGCTTGGGCGCAAAGGGATAATCGCTGCGTTCGGGAAACGAAAGCACACGTTCTTCGCCCACATAGGCAGCCAGATTGCGTGCAAACATCTGCGCCGCTTCTTCGCCTGCCACCACAACCAAGGTGGTCTGCGGTTTGTGGGCAAAGCGCGCCGCAACCAAAAACGGTCGCGCCGATGTTGCCACGCCCAAAGTGCCGTCGCTTGCCGCATCGAGCTTGCACCACAGGGCATCAAGCGCGCCCGATTTTTCTAGCGTATACGTCAACGCATCTATCAGCATGTCGTTTCCTTGTCCCTGCGCACTGCGGCATTTTAGCAACGCCATTTTCTCTTCCGAAACCACTCTTCTTCGCTTCGCCCAACAAAGAGCGTGGCGCAAGCTTACAACTTGAGCCGCAAACCCGCTGCGGCATGCACTTTGTATTCGATTCGCCCCATCGCATTAAGAAGCGCCCACCAGTGTACTACACTACAAATTTGCGCACGAGAACAGATGCGCACGCCCAAAGGAGAAGCACATGCCCCGCGAAACCAACGCAGCCAAACGCACCCGCGCGCTTAGTGTGGCTGCGCGCATGAACGAACATTACGGCGACGCTCAATGCGCGCTTGTCTATGGAGGCGATCCGTTTCGCCTGACCATCGCCGTATTGCTTTCGGCGCAAACCACCGATAAAGGCGTGAACAAAGTAACACCCGCGCTGTGGGCGGCCTACCCCACCCCGGCTGATTTGGCACAGGCGCACCAGGCTGATGTGGAAGCCATCATTCGCACCATCGGCTTTTATCACACAAAAGCCGCCAACTGCATCAAATGCGCGCAGATGGTCATCGGTGATTTTGGCGGGGAAATCCCGCGCGACATCGATGCGCTGCAAAAGCTGCCTGGCGTGGGACGCAAAACTGCCAACGTGGTATTAAACGAGGCATTCGGTATTGTCGAGGGCATTGCGGTGGACACCCACGTGTTCCGCATCGCACACAACCTGAAGTTTTCCGCTGCCGACACGCCGGCGAAAACTGAGGATGACCTGCTAAAGCTATACCCGCGCGACGGGTGGGGACCCATAAACCATCAGTGGGTGTTGTTCGGCCGCGAAACCTGCATTGCGCGCCGCCCGAAGTGCGATGAGTGCTTCATCAACGACCTGTGCCCCGCGCGCGGCAAATAGGAAAACCCGCGAACGGCGGCGTGCCCCTTAGCGCCCGCTCGCCCGCGAGCGGCCAAGGCTATTCCGATATGACGTAGGTGTGTTTGCCCACGTGTTTAGCATCGTAGAGGGCGGTGTCGGCGCGGCGATACAGGGCATCGTATTCTTCTTTGGAACGCACGCAGGCGACACCGATACTCAGCGTTGAACTTCCCGTGTGGCCTTCCATCGCCTTTTCTATCGCGGCAATAAGCGCCTCGCAGCGCGCATCGAGAGTTTCGCGCCTGCCGTCTACCCAGAACATCAAAAACTCGTCGCCACCCAAACGCCCCACTTCATCGCCGGGCTCGGCCGATTGCTTCAGCACATCAGCAACCACCTTCAACACTTCATCGCCCACATAGTGGCCACAGGAATCATTCACCTGTTTGAAATCATCGATATCCGCCACAAGAAAGGCGCTGCGTTCACCCTTCGCAGACGAAAGCACCGGTTCAACCTTACGCCTGAAAGCGGCTGCATGATAAATGCCCGTCAGCGAATCGCGACGCGCCGCCCGAGCGCGATTGTAGCCATATATCCAGGCCAAAATAGCCCCCAGCAGCGCCACAGTCAAAACACCTACAGCAAAAGGTATGGGGTAGCGTTCAACCAGCGCACGCAGGCCTAGTTCTTGATCGGGAAACGAATGCGAATACACCATCGTGCTCAGTTCGGTAGAGGGAATATTTTGCACCGATTTATTTAGAATGCTTATCAAATCAACTGCAACAGGCCTGACAACACCAAAGCACATCTGCGTCAGTTTGTCAGGGGAAGGTGCCGTACGCAGACCGCTATAGCCCGAAGCGCTTACATAGTAGGGAATAACATAGCTGCTGCCATAGGTAAAATCAGCTTTGTTTTCGCTGACCGCACGCAAGCAATCGTCGATGGTGGCATAGCTCGTGGCATCGATGCCTTCCGCCACAACGCTGGGCAACAGTTCGTTGGGCACAGCGCAGCGCTTCGTGCGCAAGGTTTCCATCCACACATTTTCGCGGAAAGCGGCCATGGTTTGCGAAGAAATATAGGGCAGCGAAAGCGAAAGCTCGCAATCTTGCACCAAAGCAAAGGCGTCGCTTAGCCCCGCGATAAGGTCAAGATCATGTTCTTGCACCTGTTCGCCCACAGGGCGCCCATTGTCAAGCGTCACGTATTCAAAGCGCAAGCCTGTAGCGCCCGCTATCTTGGTCAACACATCTATAGATACGCCTGCCAGCTGGCCTGTTTTTTCATCAAGGTACTGCAAAGGCGCACGGTCGGGAACCACCCCCACGCGCAAAACGGGGGCGGATGCGATGTAGGCGCGCTCCATTTCATTTAAATCCAACGAAAGGTTTTCACCGCCAAAATAGGCCGTGAAAAGATCTGTGGCAAAAGTGGGTTCACTATCTTCAATGCGCGCCAGCGCCGCATCAAGTGATGCGATATGCTCTTCGCTTCCCGGTGCTGCGGCAAAATAGAAGGGCTTAGAAGCAAAACGGGCAATAACATGAAAATCGTTAAACACAGAAAGGTCGACGCCCAAGGCGGCATGGGCGCGCCCCTCAAAGACGGCCTGAATCATTTCTTCCTCGGTTGCGCATTCCACTTCTTCATATGTTACGTTGATAAGGTCTGCGTAAGTTTGCAAATCGGCGCGGCGTTGCTTGGCTTTTGTGCGCACCGCAATTTTCAAATCGGGCGTGGAATATAGGTTGGAAGCGGTAATGGATGACCCGGTATCGGGCACGAGCAAGGCCGAAGAGGACACGCCGTAATTGCGTGAAGGATACAGATACTTTTGCGCCAGTTCTTCGGAATAACTCATGCCACCCAAAAGGTCAATGTTACCGCTTTCCAAATCGGCCAAAGCGGCATTAAGCTGTTCGTTTAGCGAGCCTTCATAGGTAACAAATTCATAGGTCCACCCCGTATATTGCGCGATGCGCTGCAAAAAATCGTAAGTGTATCCCGTATAATCGCCGCTTTCATTGCGGTCCGTTAGCTTTGACTGGATAGGATAACCCACGCGCACAAGGTGTGTATCCCCCACTTCTTCCCCCGCTACCGCATCTTGCGCAACGCGACCCGCCTGCGCAGCACTTCCTGTTTCGGGGAAAGCCACAAGCGCACAGGGCAAGGCGAGTGCAAGACACAAAACGTAGGACAACAAACGCAGAGCGCTGTTTTTCACCCTTGGCCTCACAACACCTCCCTCGCTTAGCTTGTACGTTTTCTTGTAGGCTTTAGTTCCGTATAGATCTTAAGCTCATATATCTGGGGCTTAGTGTAACACAGGTTTAATACTAACTTCACAGGTTGTATTTAAACACCAGCAACTCATTTTTCCTTCACGTTCGCGCCGACACGCCGCAGTTCACCCACCACAATATCTACCAGCAGCGGCAAAGCTGCGTGCACTTTTGGCGTTAAACCCACCGTTAGCTGCGCCGGATTGCGGTTTTCTACCTGCATACCCAAGCACAAACCTTGAGCTTCATAGCCCAACAGCAGCGCCGCATCAAACAGATCGATCAACTTCAAATCGTGCAAGGACTGCATGGCCGTGGTGTGACGCGCCATATCGGCGGGTTCAAACGTGACGATGGTGCCCGGTTCTTCTTCGGTGCCATCCACCGCATCCACCGTGATCAAAAAGTCGTAATCGCGCACGTAGCTAAGCATATCCATACCCAAACACCCCACGTCAAACAGCGTAACGTTTTCAGGGAAAACAAAGCGCGCCAGCAGTTCGTCGTAGAGTGCCGAGCCTAGGCCATCATCAAGCATGAGCTTATTACCCACACAGAAAATGGCGATGCGATCCATGGCGCCTACGCCCCCAAAGTGGGACGTATTACCAGGTTGTAATAGGTAGCAGCCGCCAGAGCGGCCAGGCCAACCACAACGCACACAACCGCCCACACGCGCTGGGCGCGCAGGTAATCTTCCTTGCTTTTACCGTTGGCAACGGCTCTGTGCGCGGCAAAAGGTTGCGCCAAACGCGCAAACACCACGGTGCCCAAGGTAAGCGTAATAAAGATAACACCCGCCACAACAAAGGAAAGCACGGTGCGCTGCGTGAAGGCGGCGTAGAAGGCGTTGTCGGCAAATAGCCAGATGGGATACACTAAAACGGTCGCCCACATGCCGTGCGCTGGCCCCCAGATGGGGGGCAAAAAAAGCGCGCCAATATTCAAGAGCGGCATGCCCTTGAGAAAAGCATCTTCTTGCTTAATCTGTTCATCCGTTAATTCATTCATACGCTTTATTATACGAGAGCAGCAGCAAGTCTGGCCAAAAAATCGCTAAAGAACAACAGGCTCCCTTCGCCGATGTAGAGCTTTCTTACTAATAGGACATGATACTATTATGTCTGACAACAATCCCCCAGGAAAGGGTTATCGCATGAAAATTCTTGCCATCGTTGGTTCTTTGCGCAAAGAAAGCTTGAACCTCCAACTTGCCCAAGCCGCCCAGGCCTATCTTGCCCAAGCGCACCCCACGGTAGAATTCACGTTTCTGGATTGGGCAGGCGTGCCCCTGCTAAATCAAGATGAGGAATACCCCGCACCCACCGCCGTAGCGCAGGTGCGCCAAGCCGTTAAAGCTGCCGACGGCCTATGGCTTTTCACCCCCGAATACAATCATTTCTTCCCTGGCACGGTAAAAAACCTCATCGATTGGCTTTCCCGCCCGCCCAGCGCCGAAGAAACCCAAGTGCTCGCACACAAACCCATCGCGCTTTCAGGCATCACCCCCGGCACAAGCGGCACCGCACTGGCGCAAGACCACTTAGTCACCCTGCTAAGCCTCCTTAACGCCCGCATCATGAACGCCCCCCGCCTGACCATCCCCAGCGCATTGGCACAAATGCAAAACGGCACCCTTGCCCTACAAGCCTCCCAACCCTACCTAGAAAAACAAGCCGAAGCCTTCCTCCCCTTCATCACCTCGCGGGCGCCCGCCCCACAGGTTGAACCAACAACGTAAACGACATAGGTTAAATCAGCAACAAAAATGACAGGCGGTCTGTGGTGAGTCAGATAGGCGTGAAAGACCGAGCTGCTTGAAGTAAGCGTACTCCCTGTACGCGCACGAAAGCCGCGAGAGGCTCGAACGTCTAGCTGGCCGCCACAGCCCGCCGTCAGGTTGAAAGCAAAAAGACCCGGCAAGCCGGGTCTTTTCAATTGCAACTTAATGGTCGAGTTCGTCTTCCCCGACGATAACATGCTTTTCAGGGTCGTATACCAAGCCGCCGTGTTCTTCGTGGAAGAACATCAGCTTCGTGGGAGCAAAGCCTTCGACGTTGGCCAGATAGATATGGATGAACATGAAGCAAATGAACACGTACATCATAAAGTAATGAATGATGCGCATGGACATAAGACCGCCCACCAAATCGATGCCGAACGTGAACACTCCCCATTGCATCGTGGGTGCCCACAGGCAAAAACCGGTGTAGGCCATAACGATGATAAGAACAGGAATCATCACGTAGGAAATCTTTTGCGGCACGCCCAGCTTGGCGCCCAGCGGGTGTTCCTTCTTCATGAACAGGTAATACTTGATCCAG
>JAVWGW010000099.1:0-6169 GCA_036640375.1 Raoultibacter sp.
TTGCTGCACCCGTGGCGGTTATTCTGTTTGTGTTATCCAACTTTATGCCGCGCAGAAGCCAAGGCGGTGTCGATTTGAACGCGCGCTGCGAAGCGCTGCGCAACTGGTTGAAGGATTTTTCAAGCCTGGATGAACGCCCGCCAACCGATGTGAAAGTGTGGGGCGAATTCATGGTGTACGCCTATCTGTTTGGCGTTGCCGATCAAGCTATCAAGAACCTTAAAAATACGGTGCCCGAAATTTTTGAAGCCGACGGCGCCATGGCAAGCAGTGTTGCCTATGTGCCCTGGTGGTTCTGGTATAGCCCGGCTTACGGCGCCAGTGGATCGGTCATGCCGGCAGCCAGTGATTTTCTGGGGTCGGCCATGGAAAGCACTGCCACCACGGCCGCGGCTGCGCTTTCGGCGGCGCAAGACAACTTCAGCAGCGGCGGCGGCATGGGTGGCGGCTTTTCCATGGGCGGCGGTGGTGGCTTCGGCGGCGGCGGCGGCGCCCGGTAACCAACCTGACGGCGGGCTGTGGTGGCAAGCTTGCGTTCAAGACTTTCGCGGCTTTCGTGCGCGTACGTGAGTACGCTTACTTCAAGCAGCTCGGTCTTTCACGCCTATCTGACTCACCACAGACCGCCTGTCGTTTACGTTGTTGATTCTGCCTGACGGCAGGGGCGTTGAAGTTGCGGAAAAATGTGTGGGGCCCGGGCATTGCTCGGGCCTTACGCTATTATGGGGGCATGAAAAATATTGCGATTATAGGTGGGGGGCCGGCCGGGCTTGTTGCGGCCATTGTGGCGGCGCGCGCAGGGGCGCAGGTAACTGTGTATGAAGCTGCCGATCGCGTGGGAAAAACCCTGCTGGCTACGGGCAATGGACGCTGCAATTTCTCGAATGCGGCACTTGACGGCGCGCGCTATCACCATGCGGATTTTGTGGCGCAGACCTTTGCTGCCCTGCCACCCCAAGATGTGTTGACCTTCTTCAAGCAGCTGGGGCTTTTTTGGATCGAGGAAGGCGAGGGGCGCCTGTATCCGCGCACCTTGAAGGCTTCTTCGGTGTTAGATGTGCTGCGCTTGGCTGCCCGCGATGCCGGCGTGCAGGAAATTTGCGGCGATGCGGTGGCGCGCGTGACCCCGCTTAGTGGGGGCATGATGGTGCTGTTTCCCGATTCTGAAACGTTGCTGTGCGATGCGGTGGTGGTGGCCTGTGGCGGGCGCGCTGCGCGCTCTCTTTTGCCCGCGCGCTATGCCTACCAGGAAACATTGCCGGTGTTAGGCCCCTTGCAAACGGAAACTGAGGCCATAAAAGGTCTTAATAATATCCGCGTTCGTGCGGCAATTTCTTGCGAAAACGAACGCGAAGAAGGCGAAATCCTCTTTCGCGATTACGGCGTTTCGGGCATTGCCGTGTTCAACCTTTCGCGTGTGGCGCGCGCAGGTTCGCTGCTCACCATCGATTTTATGCCGGAGTTTTCGGCTGAACAGCTTGGGCGCGTTTTAGCGGCGCAAGCGGCTTTGCTGCCCCAGCGCACAGCCCTTGAATTTTGCGCAGGGTTTTTGCAGGCACCGGTGGCTCGTGCGGTGCTGCGCCGGGCCGGTGTGGCGGCCACCACGCCGCTGGATGCGGCGGGAATATCTTTGCTGGTGGGTGCGCTGAAGCACTTTGAACTGCGCGTGTGTGGCCAGGGGGACCAGAAGCAGTGCCAGGTGCAACGCGGGGGTTTTGCGCCCGAAAGTTTTAATGCGCACACACTGGAATCAAAGACGAACCCCGGCCTGTTTGTGGTGGGCGAAGCCCTTGATATCGATGGCCCCTGCGGTGGCTACAACCTGCATTGGGCGTGGACAAGCGGCATTTTGGCCGGTCGCGCCGCGGCGGGTGCCTAGTGCCCGGCGGGGTTGTGCCCTTTTTCCGCAGGCGCATTTTAGACGGTAAGGATAGTTTCCATGATTGAAATTGCCAATAGCACGCTGCCCCTTGATGCGGGGCTTGCCGGAAACGAAGCGCTTGTCGTGGCCGCTGCCGCGCGCGCTGTGGGGTGCGCGCCAGTCGACATTGCGCAGGCGGTCGTGCTAAAGCGCAGCGTCGATGCGCGCAAGAAAAGCGACGTGCATTTTGTGGCGACGCTGGGGGTGTGCCTGCGCGATGCTGTGGCCGAAGCGCACCTGGTCGCGCAGGGCAAAGCGAAGGCGCACGTGCCCTATGTGCCGCTGAACATTCCGGCGTGTGGCACCCAGGCGGTAAGCAAGGCACTGCCGCGACCCGTTGTGGTGGGGGCAGGACCGGCGGGTTTGTTTGCGGCGCTGTATTTGGCGCGCGCCGGGTTGCGGCCGATCGTGCTTGAGCGTGGCGCAGATGTTGAGGCGCGCGCGGTGGCGGTGCGTACCTTTGTTGAACGCGGCATACTTGACCCGGATACAAACATTCAGTTTGGCGAAGGGGGCGCGGGCACGTTTTCCGATGGCAAACTTACCACCAACACGAAAAACCCCTATACCAAACACGTGTTGCAATGGTTTGTGGAAGCGGGCGCCCCTGCCGAAATTTTGTGCGAGGCCCACCCCCACATCGGCAGCGATAAACTTCCCGGCGTTGTGCGCTGCTTGCGCGAAGCTATTACGGCTGCGGGAGGGGTTGTGCGTTTTGGCACACGCCTGACGGGGCTTGTGTGCAAGCGGGGTCATGTAAGTGCGCTTGAGCTGCTTGATGTGGCAACGGGCACACCTGAAACCCTGGCGGCGACCCAGCTTATTTTGGCCACGGGTCATTCGGCGCGCGATGTGTTTGAACTGCTTGATAGGGCGCAGGTGCTTATGGAACCCAAGCCGTTTTCGGTGGGCGTGCGCATCGAACACGCGCAGGCGGCCATCAACCGTGCGCAATGGGGCGCCGCCGCACAGCATCCGGCGCTCGCTGCGGCCGAATACAAGCTTGCGGTGCATTTGGCAGGGGGGCGCAGTGTGTACACCTTCTGCATGTGCCCTGGTGGGGAAGTGGTGTGTGCGGCAAGCGAGGCTGGTGGCGTTGTTGTTAACGGCATGAGCAATTTTGCGCGCGATGGTGAAAACGCGAACAGTGCGTTGCTGGTAAACGTCGACCCGACCGATTTTGGCAGCGATGATGCCTTGGCGGGCATCGCTTTTCAGCGGCGGATTGAACGCGCGGCCTACGAAGTGGTTGCGCGTGCGGGGGGCGCACCCTACCAGGCTCCCACCCAAAGCGTCGCTGCCTTTTTGGCCGGGCGCACGGATGAGGCAGAAAGCGCGCGCGGGGCAGAAAGCGCGCGCGGGGCAGAAAGCGCGCGCGGGGCAGAAAGCGCGCGCGGGGCAGAAAGCACGCGTGAGGCGGCTTCGCAGGCGGCACACGCAAGCACGACTTCGCAGGCATCAGCGGCAAGCGCGGTTGTGCATCCCAGCTATGCGCGCGGCACACAGCCCTGCAACCTGCGCGATTGTTTGCCCCCCTTCGTGGCCGACGCGCTGGCACAAGCTTTACCCCTGCTTGCGCGCAAGCTGCCCGCGTTTGCCGACGGTAACGCCCTTATGACCGGCGTTGAAACGCGTTCCTCTTCGCCGGTGCGCGTGTGCCGCAATGCTAGCTTCGAAGCCTCCCTGCGCACACACGATGGGGAAGCGGTGGGCGCCAACGCCCAAGGTGGGGCCGCGCACCGCGCGCCTGTCGTGGCAGACAACAACGGCAGCGGTATTTTCCCCTGCGGGGAAGGTGCTGGCTACGCCGGCGGCATCATGTCGGCAGCAGTCGACGGCCTGCGCATAGCCGAAGCCCTCTGCAATTCCCTATGCCCCACAGATTTAAGCAGGGAAGCTATCGCAGGTGATGGCACGGCCACTAGCATCTAAGCAAGTGAATCGGCTGGTTGCCATGCGTGGATGTGTAAGTTGACGTGGGTTTCATCAAGAAAGGTGACGCCTTCATCGCGCAGGAGGGCTCGTTGCACTTCCGGTCCGCCGAAGGCGAAGCCTTTGCAGATGCTGCCATCTTTGAATACGACGCGATGGCAGGGCGTGGTGCCCGGTTCAGGGTTGCCATGCAGCGCAAACCCTACGTAGCGCGCCGATCGCGGCGACCCCATCAGCCGCGCAATTTGGCCATAGGTGGCCACTTTCCCGCAGGGAATCTGTTTCACGATGGCATACACCTTTTCAGAAAACGGCGTCACAGAAGGCTCCATTGCCAAGCGGGAAGTATGTGGATAACACCTGCGTCGCTGTGTTCTTCGCCGCTTTCATGCAGGGTCAGAATAAGGCCTTCGGGTGTGCCCGTTTCCGTCATGGCAAGCGAAAGTGAGCCTATTTCTCGCTGCCGCGTCTTTTCGTTACTCATATCGGCGCATACCTGATAGAGAGCGTAAGGGGCATCTGCCAGCGCATCCCCTTTTAAGAAGTCAACCTTTTCCTTTTTGCCGCTACGAGAAGTATAGGAAGTGAGTGTTTCAAGACGGCTGCCCGCAGCGCGCCGGCGCAATTCAAGGTAGACGGCGGTTTCTAGGCGCTTGCCCACATCTTGCTGGTTTGCGCGCGAAACGGCATGGCAAATCCCCTGGTCTATTGCGTAAGCCTTGGGAACAGCGGTCGAATTCGGCTTGAGTGAAGTTGTGTATTCATTGAGGGGGAAGTAAAGATAGGCCTGCTGAAAAAGCGTTGAAAGCTGGTTAAGTTTTTCCCAATAGACGGTGTAGCCGGCATCTTGCAGCGTTTTAGCCAGGTTATTCAACGACAGTTCACAGGCGGAATTGCGCAGCGCAAATAAAGCGAACTGGTGGGCGAGGGAAATGTCGTTTTTTCCAAATCGATCGGCAACATCGCGCGCCACCACGTCGCGTACATAGCTTTGCAGTATTTCGATGCGGTCTTCGTCGACAAGCTTTTGAACGCCAGGAAATCCCCCCTTAATAAGGAAGGTGTCGTAGCTTGCGGATAGGCGTGTTGCGCTGCGCTGCGAAAAGGAAGCATCTCGATCACCGGCGTGTGTTGGAATTTCTTCACCATTGAAGCGGCAGAATTCCTTAAACGAAAGGGGCAAAAGCTCGTGCGCGTGCGATCTTCCCCGAAATTGCGTTGCGATTTCTTCTGAGGAAAGCTTGGAAGAAGAGCCTGTGATGGTGAGGGTAATTTTTTCGTGTTCGGCAAGGCGTTGGCAAAACCCCTGCCAGTCGGGCAATTCTTGCACCTCATCGAAGAAGAAATAGGCACCCGATGTGCGCGCCTGGGGCACAAGGCGGTAGTAGGTTTCGACAATGTCGCTTGCTAAAGTGGCAGCGATAGGCTTGAGCCGATCGTCGGAAAAGTTGAAGTAGAAAATGCGGTCGCGTGCAACGCCGGCTTCCAAAAGCTGCTTGATTTTCTGGAAAAGGTAAAAGGTTTTGCCGCTGCGGCGCATTCCTGTGATTATGTGCACCAGGTTGAACACTTCCGGCTGCGCAAGGGAGCGGATAATTTCGTCTCTTTCGGAAACCGGCGGGAAGTCCAATTCAAGGGATTCCCTTACCAAGGGTGCATAATCATTCATGACAAGCCTTCCAGATACTCAAACGGGGAATAATCGGCTAAGGCCAGTATACAACTTCTCAATAATTTTGAGAAGTTTGTGCGATAACTACTCAAAAATTTTGAGAAGTTTCGCCTTTCCTAAATTTACAAACCCAACGCACCCGTTGCGCTAGGTTTGAAGTGTTGCGCTGAGTTTGTATATTCAGCCTGAAGAAAGGGGTTTTACGGCGCTTGCGATAATCAAGTTGGGCAGAATTTCTATCGCTGGTGCTAGAATGGCTCCATCGCGTTAAACGACTGCCGGGAGGTGACAAGGATTATGCCCAGATACACCCTCATGAACAAGGACACAGCTGTTCTGGAATTCGACTACGATGAAGAACTTCATGCTGCAACCAAAATAACGGCAGTCATCAATCCCTTATACGCACCTCTTGCAATTGTGAACGCCCAGGGAGAAATAACTCGTCGTGCCCTCAATTCATGGTGGCAGTCCCGGGCAATTCCTGCAACGAGGCAACAAATCCACCAGGTGCTTGATGAACTTTCTCTCGATAGCACCCTTTCTCTTGCCGAGAAGAATTGTGGATTGAGCCTGTCTGATCGCTACTGGATCAAACAGGAATCTTTGCCCCTTAAGTGGGACGCTATTAATTTTTTCGATAA